>NZ_JBNPNG010000002.1:0-176426 GCF_050314535.1 Collinsella sp. SGI.095 | reverse complement strand
ATGTCTAGAACGGGATGCGCTTTCCCAATGGATGCTGATGCGGAAATTGCGTCCCGGAATTCACCTTCAGAGTGGGATGCGATTTCCAGTTGAGCCTCGATTGGGAAACGACGTCCCATTCGCATAAAAACGGGCGGCTCGGATGTTGGTCCGAACCGCCCGTTTGGCATGTTATGTCAAGGCATTTAACCCGTTACGTAATACCAGACGACGCTGTCGCCATTGGAGAGAACGTAGTTGCTGCACGCCGTGTTAGGCGTCACACCGTTAACGGAGTACATCCAGCCGCTTGTACCACCGTGCTCCTTCTCGGCCAGGCCGCCGATAGCGGCGACATACGTGCCGTACGATGAGCCGTGCGCATTTACGGAAAGGCCCAGGGCGCACAGGGCATCGTAGGCCGTAGCGCCCTCGTTGAAGGTGAACGTACCGCCAGAAGACACCGGGTTACCCACGGCACTCGACGTCACAGAGACCGTCACAGTAATGTAGCCAGGCTGCTGCGAGCCGCCCTGATTGCCAGCAGAGGCGCTGTCGCCGTTGGATACAGACCCACCGCCGGCCGCCGAGCCGCCGCCCGAAGAGGAGCCGTTTGAAGAACTCGATCCACCAGCGGATTCGGAGTCCTGTCCGGCAGACGCGTTGTTGGACTTCTTGCCGCCCTTGTCTTCGGACTTCTTCTCTTTCGAATCCTTGTCTGACTTCTCGTCCGAAGACTCGGAAGCGTCCTTGGAATCCGATTCACTCGAGTCCTTGGACTCGGAGTCCACAGCGTCGGAAGACGAGGAGCCCGCTGTCTCCATCTTGCGAGAGGCGATAGAGCCAGAGTCGGCAACGCTCCTCCCCGCCACGGCCCGAGCGATCCAATCGATGGACCAGGCGCCGCTGGCAGAAGGGTGAACAAAGCCCAGCGAGACGACAATCAGCGCGATGCAGACGGCCGTCAGAGAGCCAAGTAGCGCCTTGCGCCGAGGGGCGGATGCCGCCGAAGCGGCGCCCTTTTGCTTAGCATCGTCGAGCTGAATAAACGACGAGTCGGGTTGCTTGGAGTCGGCATCCTGAGGTTTATTGGACACAGCTCTCACCTACCGACGCTTGGTAAACACGAACACGCCAATGACCGCAAGCCCGATCACGCCGGCCGCTACGCCGACAATGGCGAGCGGGTTGAAGCCAGACTCCTGTGCCGGAGCTTCAGCGGACTTCTTAGCGGTAGTCGCGGCAGCCGAGCCCGTATCGGACTTGGAGCTGGACTTGCTGGACTTCTCGTCAGACTTCTTGCCGTCCTTCTTGTCGGACTTGTCGGAATCCTTCTTGGAATCCTTGCCGTCCTTGGTCTCGGTCGTGGTCGACGACACCGGCTTCTGCCCAGGCGAAACAGCGCCGCCGCTCTGCTGGCCGTTTGTGCCGTTACCGGAACCAGAACCAGCACCGGCATTACCCGAGCCGCCATTGCCGCCGTTGGAGCCAGAGCCGCCGTTACCGCCAGGGGTAACGGCATTCTTGGTCCACTTAGCGTAGAGCGTCATATCGGCCGTCACCGCAGCGCTAAAGTCATACGCCTTTGTGCAAGCCTCATCGGTATACCAGCCACCAAAGGTGTAGCCCTCACGCGTCGGATCGGCCGGCTTGGTGACGGTCGAGCCAGAAGCAGGCGTCTGATCGCCAGTCGCAGAGCCGCCCCGAGCATCAAACTTAACGCGATGGGCCTGGGACTTCACACAGAACAAGTGACCTGAGTCGTTCGTGTAGTAAAGGTTGCCGAACTCGTCGCAGACAACCGACGCCATGCAGTAGTTTGCATAACCAGAACCGGGAACAAACACTTCGGTCGCCTCGGCATCGCCCAGCTTGTACATATACACGCCGCCGCCCGAAGTGTAGTTAGGCCAGTTTCCCTTGGCGCCATTTAGGGTGAAGTACACATATGTTTCACCATCGCGCGTGGAGACGAGCGGCGTGCTCTTCGATTCAAAGCCGAGCTCTTCGCCATCGGCTTTCGTAATCTGCCTCACGCTCATATCAGAAAGATCGATGATCGACAGCAGGCCCTTAGCCTTCCAATTGTTCGCAGTCGCACCGCAAATAAAGGCATATTTGCCGCTAAACACGGGCGTTGAAGTCGAGTATGGGGCAAACTGCACCTTCCCGGCCTCGGTAATAGAGCCATCCGAACCAATAGTCAGCTTGTGCAACGTGCCATCATCGCGCGTAACGGCGTATACATAGCCATCGTGGACGGTAAGCGCCGAGCGGATATTGCCACCAGATAGCTTAAACGAGGCGACAAGCTTCGACAGATCGGCGGAATACACGCGCACCTGGCCGAAGTCGCTGCCGACAACGTAGTAGCCGTTGACCATCAGACCACCAGACCAGTAGAAGCCGCCATCGGTGACAGAAGCACTGCCGGCAACTGCACCCGTATGAATATTGATGCGCCTGACCGTACCGTTTTGCACGTCATTGCCGGACCAATAATCAAGGGTATTGATATAGACATAATCGCCGTCAACGGTCAGCGAAGACAGGTTCTGGTTCGTAAACGCATCGGAATACCAAAGCGTCTCAAACGTTTTCGCCGAAACAGCCTGCAGATAGCCACCGGAAAGCGGAATCAGGATGATACCCTGAGCAATAACGGGACGGCAGGTACTATCCATGGAAGAGCCAAGTTCAAGCGATCGCACGACGGAACCCGTCTCGGGATCAACCTCGTTGAGGACCGCATTCCACGTCTTTCCATTCCACACCGAAGCGCCCGTGACAAGGTACACCTTTCCGTTCGCGACAATGGGGTCAGACGCAGAGGCGCTTGCGCCTGCCTTCTGCTGCTCTTCGGTTAAAAGGTTGAGCGCCCAGGAAGGTGTATCGGTCTTTGTCGTAGGCGTAAGGGCATCCGTTGCGGATCCCGAGCCACCGTTCGCAAAGCCATTCCATGCCGTATCGACATCGGGATGCTCAGCCCCAGGATTGGTGGCAGGCGCCGACGAAGGCTTCTGTATGCCATCGCCCTTAACGTAACGGAACTCGACGCAATCGCCGTTCTTAAGGCAATAGCTCGAGGCGCCGAAGTTCGCAAACCCATTGTTTACGTAAAACGACCAGAAGCTGTACGGCGCGGCGCTCGTTGTGCCCAGCACGCGACCATCGGGCATCGTCGCACTCGTAAGACCCAAGGCGTTTGCCTCAAGGTTCGTACAACCGGCAGCCGTCATAAGCTGCTCGAGTACCGACTCGGCCGTCGTGTCATCGTCGGCGGGAAGCGTAAGCTCGGTCAAGGGCACCACCGATTGCTCGGTGTAGTTGCCGTCGGCATCACTTGCGGAGACGCCCGTGACCTTGGCCGTCACCGTAATGGTCTTGCCCTCGTTCGGGTTGTCGAGCCCCGTCGTTCCCTTGACGTTTACCGTCGCAGAAACATCCAAGCCGGCAAGCACCGCGTAGTCCGAATTGTCGGGATAGCGCTCGGCATAACGGGCAAAACGCTCACTCTTCAGACGGCCGCTAATCGTGACTTTCGTGTTGTATTCGGGCTGAGTGAGGATAAGGTTCTCATGTGCGATAACCCTCGGTTTGCTTGACTTGAGCAAACGATAGGTGTTCTCCGTGCCGCCGGGGAGGTCGCTGAACACGAAGCCGTAATGTCCCGCAGCCTCTTCGGTGGAATAGCACCAGTTAACGCCGAGTCCTTGGCCATACACCTTAAGCGGTGCATGCAGGCTTCTCGTTACATTGGAGGCATCCTGGCCGTCAAGAATACCCTGAGAGAATGTTGACTTTGCAAGGCTCAGGTGGAACAACTCGGCATTGAGCTCGTCCTGGTCCTGCGGGGCAATTGCAAAGTCGAGGGTCTTGCTGGCCGTAACTTCGGCGCTAGACTTATCGGTCACCGTAAGGGCAATCTTGGTCTTCGCTGCCTCGGTGCCAGGCAGCGGCTGATAGACCGTGCCCTTGTAACCATTAAACGTAATGTCATCGGTGCTGGCGGAGTACTCGACCTTGTAGTACTTGCCGTCCACGCCGAGCGTGCTCGTGCGCGGCATCTGCAGGTCGGCGGTCAGGCCGCCCTTATCGGCAACCGTTTTGGTGCCGTAGTACTTGATATTGTCGTAGGTAAAGGCCGCATCGACCTTTGCCTGCAGGTCGTCCTTGTCGGATGCAACCTTATCGGGGTCGCCCTTGACGGTCACCGTGAAGTCGTGCGATCCGGCAAGCTTGATGTCGCCATTCGTAACCGTAACCTTGGCGGTCAGCGTCACGTCTCGGTCGCTCGATGCGCGCGAGACCTTACCCGTCTTATCTTCCCAGCTAACACCAGAAACAGACAGGCGCTCGGTGTCGGAGCTTGTCCATTCAACAGAGAATTTCTTTGCGGAACCCGCCTTGTGCGGAAGCGTGACATTTTGGGTCACGCCATCGGCGGACTCGCCCGCCGCGTAGCCAATCTGCAGGGATTCGGCAGCACTGTCAAGAAGGTCTTGCAGCTTAGCCTCGTCCCAAGCAACCTGCACCGTCTTGTTGGGCTTGTAGCGCACGGTCTCGCCATTACGCGACAGCACGAACGTCACTTCGGCACCGCGCAGACCATCGATATAGCTACCGGTGTAATCGTTAGGATCGATGTAGAAGAAGGTCACATCGCCGTTGGTCTTACCCTGAGCGTCGGAGATGCCAACCCTCGCCTTGGTGTCCTCAGCGTTAAAGCGCACGCCACCCTTAGAGACCTTAACGTCAACGTCGGCAAATCCCAGATCGGCAAGCTGCGCCTTCAGAACATCGTTGACGTTGCCGCCCTTGGCGCTGTAATCAACAGCGATCTGCTTATTGGCATCGTTGAGCTTTTGGACTGCAGCCTCAAGCGAGCCTGCGGTGATAACCTTGTTGGCGGAGACGAGCTCGACCGCCGAGCTACCGCTCGTGGCGACAGCCTTCAGATACTTGCCCGCGGCAGAAGCCGAAACCGTTGCCGTAGCGCCCGACATATCGGACAGCAGCGTCCAGTCGGCCGCCGGAGCCTTCGCATCGTCGGCCGCATACCAAGCAACAGTCGCCTGACCTGTGACGTCGATACCGTTGGTGGCCGAACCGTCGGCGCGCTTGGCCTGCACCGTCGCCTTAACGCTATCGCCCGAGACGAGATGGATCGAATCGCTATTAATCTGCGGGTCGGCAATCACGCGCAGCAGGTTATACTCCCCCGCCGCCGTGACGTCATCGGAGGAAACCCACTCGACGGTATTGTCGAGTGCGCACGCCGTGAGTTTGATGCGCTTGCCGACGAGGGAATCGTTGAGCGTCAGCGCGCCGGTCTCGGCGTCAATGCCTTCGGTGAGTTCCGCCCAGTCCGAATCGCCCTCACCCTTGGCATACCAAGCGAGCGTGAGCTTAGCGTCCTCGGGCAGATCGGAATCGGACCAGCTCGAAGAACCAGGGATCTTCACGCGTGGAGTGAGCACTGAGCCGACGGAGAGCGTCGTCGAAGAAGCCTCGCTGGGCGCAACGGACTTGAGCTTGTACTGACCGGCAAGCGTCACGGGGCCAACGGGGTCGACGGACTGCGTACCGCCGTAGGTGCTCTTCTTCTCGGTGCTCTTCACCGAGTTCTTGCTCGTGGCGATCACACGAATGTACTTGCCCACCATGTCGTTGGTCGGCGCATACGTCGCGGAGTCGGTCGCATCGGGAATGTTGACGAAGTGACTGTCGTAGGAGCTCTTGTCGTTGGAGCACTGCCACTGATAGTGGATCGTGTCCGTCGCGGAGACGTCGGTGTAGGAGTTGCCCTTGGTCGCCTTCGCGGTCAAGACCTTGCCTGCGGCTACCTGGCCAGATGCCAACGCACCCTCAACCGTCACACCGTAAAGCTCAACAGAGCCGGCCTCGACAACGAGAACAGCACTCGACTCCTCGTCACCAAAACCGCCGTTAGCACATGCCATGACATACTTACCGGCGTAGGACGCATCGGGTGCAAAGGTATTGGTGGCCGCGCCATCGATCTTCGTCGTGCACGTCTTCGCCGTATCGCCGCAGTACCACGACCATGCAACGTGCTCGTTGGCGGTCACATCACCCGAAGCCGCATTAGCGGTCGCCGTGATGGCCTCGCCTGCGTTGGCCTCGCCCGTCTTGTCGAGCTTAACGCTCGTGATGTTGACGGAGCCGGCAGCACCGATAAGGCTCGAGCCCTTGGTGGTGTAGTCGCTGTTGCCAATCTTTGCGGTAATGTAGCAACGAACCGACTTGCCCTCGTAAGGCGCGAGCTTCAGAGTGCTGGACGTCGCGCCCTCGATATCGGTGTAGTCGCCGCCCTTTTTATCCGCAACCTGCCACTGATAGTTCAGCTTGGACGCATCGATGTACTCAGAGGCGCCCTTCTCTTTAGCGAGGGCTTGGACAGTATCGGCGGCGGTGTAGACGTAGGTTCCCGAGATCGAGCCCACGGGGGCCAGAATGGCGGAGTAGATGACCACAGCACCGGCCTGTTTGAAGGGACCCACGCCATAGCCGGCCGACCAGTTGCCGAACGAGACATCGTTCGCGCCCGCGTTCGCAGACACTGAGACATAGTAGCCCTCAAGGTCGTCAGTCACGGTAAGCGTGGGACCGAACTCTCCCTCGATGGTCTCCCACGTGGTCGAGCTGCTGGGTGCCGAGGCGCCCTTGTACTTCTTCCAGGTGTAGGTGACCTTAGAGTTATCGACGTAGGTGGGGCTGTAACTCGAGCCGGTGTACGCCTTAGCCGTGAGGGTCGCGCCGATCTCCGTGGAGGAAGCGGAGAGCTCGACGCCTGCGAGCTTGACCGCGCCGGCCTTGAGCACGGCATCGCTCGTCGTGGCCTCAACGTCGTTTACCCCGGCGTTTGCCTTGACCTTGACGTACTTGCCCTCAAGAGCGTCGGTTAGCGTGAGGGAGGCGGTCGTCGCGCCTTCAATCTCGGCCCAGCCGGAGTATTTGTTGGTCGACTCGTACCAGGTGTAGGTCACCTTGGTGTCGCTCGCGGCGGGCGTGTTGTACGCAGTGTACGGCGTAGCGGTCAGCGTGTCGCCAACGGCGGGAGACGAGCTGCTCAGCTTGACGGAGTAGAGGTTTGCCTGCCCAGCGCCCAGCACCGGACCGGGAATGTAATTGGCATTGATGCCCGAGCCATAAGAAACGGAGGGGCCGTAATAGTCCTTGCCACCCGCCGTCACCTTACAGATGAAGTACTTGCCCACCATGGCGTCGGTGACGGTGAGGGACTGCTCGTGGCCAACGACCTCGGTGTAGTCGGAGACATTGTTGCTAGCCTTAACCGTACCGGCGAGCCAGGTGTAGGTCCAGGTGCCGGGGTTAGTGACGGAGCTGTAGCCCTCGTACACATTTGCCCAAAGCGTCTCGCCAGCCTTAAGCGCGCCATACTTTGTGGAATAGGAGCTGTTTTTATCCTTTGAGTCCTGGATATAGACCTTAGCCCCACTGGAAAGCGTCGTGGCGGATGCGGCGGCAACGGCGTTCTTCTGCTCCGAAGCGACAGCGGGCATCGCGGCGGAGCTGTCAGACTCAGTCGCGTTGTCTGCAGCGGTGTCATCGCCATTCGCGGCACTCGCAGTTGCACCCTGATCAGCGTCGGCGCCATCGGCAGCAGCGCTCGCCGCCGCGCTGTTCGCGCCGGCATCATCGTCGGCGCCCTCGTCGGCCGCCGCGCCCTCGCCGCCCGTCGCAGCCTGAGCCACGGCCTCGGCAATACCCTCGGCGCCCTCGGCCCAAAGTTGCGCCGGTGTGGTGCCAAAAGCCATGGCAAAAGCCAGGAACGCCACCAGACCGCGTTTGGCTACGCCACGGGCAATCGTTCCATGACGACGCCACGAGGCGCGCTGGCACTCGTCCTCAAACATATCCATTTGTCTCCTATTGTCTGAACTTGGGACATTGCCCAGCGGCTGCCCCACGTCATCGCGTACATTGCGCTCGAGTACCCCCATCGGGGTCCCCCCTTCCCTCCAGAGCCCAACGCGTACCGGCGGCATGCGCCGCGGCCGCGTGCAAGATGGGAGGCGATCCGACTTAACCTTACCGACCCGGGCGCGCCGTCCGATCTGCGGCGCGACCATCCCGGGCCAAGAGGAATTACGGTTACTGGTACAGCCGGGGACTTGCACCCCGATTCTCCCAAACACGCAGGAAAACCGCGCATTCGTGCGTCTCCGCACCACCATCTAGGCCATCGATTATTACTGTCAGTATGGTAGCACGCAAAAGGACCCCGCACGCAGGCGAAGCCCAAGGTAAAAGCTATTGTTTGCGATAGGAGAATGCGGTGACGGTCGCAGCCTCTACCGCTTGCCGCCGTGACTGTTGCGCCAGATCTCGCGGCCCAGCATCAGCGCCAGCGCCAGCGCACTCACGTAGCCCATAAAGCCAATGACCGGGATACCGAACACAACCGGCTCGATGCGCGCGTAGTACACCACCGACGAGCCGATAAACAGGCCGGCGATCACAATTGCCATCGACATGCGGTCGATAATTCCACCCAGCTGTCGCAGCGCCTTATCGCTGCTCATGATCTGCGTGTTCACCTTAAGCTGGCCGCGCGTGAGCATGCGCGACGCCAAGCCCAGATACTCGGCCGCCTCGAGCGAGCCTTTTGCCGCGCGATAGCTGCTCGCGGCAAGATCGTGCCCCATTTCGCGGACGCGCGCATAGGTGCTCTTCTCGTTTTTGATGTGCGTCTGGATGATCTGGATCATGTTGACGTCGGGCATGTACTCGGTCAGCAGACCCTCGAGCGTCACCATGCCGCGCGCGAACATCGTCACCACGCTCGGCAGCTCAACGTCGTTTTTGCGCGCCAGATTTAACAGTGAGGTCAAAAACTCGCCGATATCCAGGTCCTTAAGATCGAGCCCTGCAAAGTCGGCGACGATAAAGTCCAAGTCGGACAAAAAGGCCGAATGGTCGAGCTCGGCAGAATCGCCGCGCGTCACGGCAAAGCGCATAAGCGAATCCTTGAGCTTGGGAACGTCGCCTTCGGCCACGGCGAAAATCATGTCCTTAACGATACCGCGGTCGTGACTCGACATGCGCCCGACCATGCCCAGGTCGATAAAGTAGACGATGCCGTCTTTGAGGATGATGTTTCCCGCATGCGGGTCGGCATGGAAAAAGCCGTCGTCGAGCACCTGCGTCGAGTAGTCCTCGACAATCGCGGCGCCAATCTTTTCCAAGTCATAACCCTCGGCCACCAGGAGCTTGGGATCGGCAATGGAGATGCCGTCAATGTAGTCCATGACCACGACGTGTTCGGTACAAAGGTCCAAGTAGGATTTGGGACACGAGACGCCATGCACGCTTTTGTGGAAGTCATAGAAATCGTTGAGGTTTTTGGCCTCGGCCAAAAAGTTGGTCTCCTCGCGAAACGAGGTCCACAGCTCTTCGACCACGCCATGCAGGTCCACAAACTGATCAGTGTTGACGAACTTGGAAACGATGCGCACCACCGAGCGAATGATGTCGATATCCTGAGCCATCACCTGCTGCGCGCCGGGGCGCTGCACCTTAACGGCCACGTCCTCGCCGGTCACCAGACGGGCGCGGTGCACCTGCGCGAGCGACGCGCTTCCGAGCGGGTTGGGGTCGATCGCGTCGAACATCTGCCCCAGTCGCTGGCCGTATTCCTCTTCCAAACAGCGGAGCACTACCTCATACGGCACCGGCTCTACGTCGGAGCGCAGACGGCGCAGCTCGTCGCAAAACCGCTGCGGCAAAATCTCGGAGCGGTTAGCCAGAATCTGCCCCATCTTAACGAACATGGGGCCGAGCTCTTCGAGCAGACGACGCAGGCGCACCGGCGTGAGGTTATCCCACACGCGGTACTTTTTGATCAGGCGAACGATCTGCCCAATGCGCTCACGACGACCTGCCGGCGTGAGCTGGTATTCCTCGTCCGGCGCCATCGCGTCGGGCTCCTCAGGGACCATATCGACAGCGCGCGGCTTCTTGCGAGCGCCCGAGACGGCGGCCTCGACCTCATCGACAACCGCCGTCTCGTCACCCAAGGGATCTTGATTGTTGTAATCGGTGGTGGAATCTGCCATCTGCGCTGCTACTCGGCCTCTTCGGCGTCCTCTGCATCGTCGGGCTCAACGGACTCGACGGGCACCGAGGTCACGTTGTCCTCGACCGAATCGACGATGTCGCGCACATGGGCCAAAAAGGCCGTGCGCTCGGGGGCGGTCATGACGCGCACGCGGGCGAGGATGAGCTCGTCGAGCACGCGCTGGGCCGCGGTCTCGCCCTGCATGCCCAGGCGCTCGGTAAGGTCGGAGATGGTACCGCCGGCCTGCTCGAACATGTCGGACACGCTGCGGGCGATATCGGGGGCGCCGGCGTCCTTGCGCACCTGCTCGCCCTTGGCATTGAGGTCGTCGAGGACCTTCTTGCCGCCCTCGACGGCAACGGCGGCGGCGCCGAAGCCCACGTTGATGGCACCGTTAACAAGCTGATCGAATTTCATAACCATGGTTGGCTCCAATCGTGAACAACTTCATTGGCCTACTTGTACCCAAGATTGGGCAAACGACACAAAATCGTTTGTCACCGGGATAGAAATCGAGCGAGGCAAAGCCTTTGACGGCGTTTGCCTCGCTCGCTCGTTGCAAGGTTATCTTTACCTTACGTTATCGTTCATCGCGAAGGAATTCTTCATGGCACAGCTCGTGGTGTAGAGCACCTTGCCCAACAGGGCATCGGTCTCCACGCGCACAAGCTCGGCAAAGGCCTCGTTGGCGCGGGCGAGCTCGGCGGGCACCTCGGCCTCGGGCAGAGCGGCAACGGCAGCGTCAACGTCGTGAATCTGCTTGTGGCCCATGCCGCCGACCTTCTCCTGATAATCCTCGACCGCGCGACCGCACTCATGGAAGCGAACATCGGCCAAGGCACCGATCAGGCGATTTGCCCAATAGAAATTCTCGGACGTCACGCGAGCCTGCGTGTCGGCATAGTACTCGGGCATGGTCTCGACATTGGCGTACAGCGGCACAAGCGCGTTAAACGAGTTGGAGCCAAACGCCATCCACTGCACGGCGCGATACGCCGGCTGCGCATAGGGGCGCAGCTGCAGCACGGCGAGCTGGCTGTTGCGGTTGATGCCGATGGGACGATAGGCGCCGCGCGTGGCGGGCGTACCCTTGCTGCCGTAGCAGTCGTACTCCGTGCCCTGGTAGTGGCTCGAAAGCACGTACTTGATGTCCTCGAGGGTCACCTTGCGCTCGGGCACGCGACTCCAGGGAATGTCGTCGCTCTCGGGCGTGTAGTCGGCGTCGGGACCGTCCCACACATCGCTGGGGTTGAGGCAGCGCTGCATGTACCAGGCGCGCGGTGTGTTGTAGACGTGGTCGCTGTCGCTGTGCGAGCCAAAGGCCTCGCGCGGGTTAAAGACCGCGGCGGGACCGTCGCCCTTAACGCCCAGCGTCAGATCCAGATGCCACTCGGCCATCCAAGTGCGTAGGTCGGCCGAGCACATGTGGTCGACCTGCGCGCCCTCGGCGTCGTCCAAGTCAAAGCTGTCGATACCCAGCTGGTTGGGCATGGTCACATAGGCGTCGTCGGGCACGCGCTTGGCGATCCAGTGGTGGCCGCCGATGGTCTCGAGCCACCAGATCTCGTCAACGTCGCTAAAGGCGATGCCGTTGTTCTCGTAGGTGCCGTAGCGCTCGAGCAGGTCGCCCAGAATACGCACACCGTCGCGGGCGGACTTGGCGTATGGCAGCACCAGGGTCACCATATCCTCCTCGCCCAGACCGCCGGGCTGCGCCGGCACATAGCCGTCCTCGCCCTCGTTACCCTTGGCGGGTACGAAATCCACGAGCGGATCGGCGCCGCGGACGCGCTCGTTGGTGGTGAGCGTCTCGGTTGCGGACATGCCAACATTGAGCTCGTTGAAACCGGCCTCGGCCCAAATGCCATGACCCGGGACAACGTCGGGGACGCTTGTGTAACGCATGGGATTGTCGGGCAGCTCAACGGTCAGGTGGCTCAGAACACTCGTGTAGACACGCGGCTGCTCGTCGGGATGCACTACGCGCATGCGCTTGGGCTCAAATACCCCATTGGGCGAGTCCTCGTTGCGGGCAACCAGCGTCGACCCGTCATAGCTCGCGTTCTTACCGACCAAAATCGTTGTGCACGGCATGCGCATCCTCCTTGAGCGAAAAAATCAAACGGCAACAGTGTATCGCTTCGGTGCAAAAAGGGCGAAACCACAGCCTCGGCAGCCCCGTGGTCAAAAGCCTATTTCGATGCGCGCTCGGCCGCTTCGATCACGTGTTTGGCGAGAATCGCGGTGGTCACAGCCCCCACGCCGCCCGGCACGGGCGTGATGGCGCTAACGACCGGCTCCGCAGCATCAAAATCGACGTCGCCGACCAGCTTGCCGGCGGCCTCGTCCCAGTTAATGCCCACATCGATGATCGTCTGGCCCTCGCGAACCGCATCCGCGCCAATCGTGCGCGCGCGTCCAACTGCCGCAACCACTACATCAGCCGCACGACACTCGGCAGCAAGGTCGCGCGTGTGCGTATGGCACGTCGTCACCGTGGCATTGCGAGCCGTAAGCATGGCGGTAACGGGACGGCCAATCACCAGAGACCGACCGACGACCGCGACCTTGGCCCCATCCAGCTCAACACCGTAATGGTCCAGCAACGCCAACACGGCCTCGGCCGTGCAGGGAGCAAAGCCCTCGCCTCGCCCCGAAAGCGTGGTAAGTAGCGAAGCCGGCGTCATGGAGTCGACATCCTTGGCGGGATCGAGTGCCGCGGCAACCGCATCCTCGTCAAGCCCAGCGGGCAGCGGGCGAAACACTAGGCACCCATGAACGGCGGGGTCGGCATTGATGTCCTTAATAGCCGCCAGCAGCTCATACTGCGAAGCATCGGCGGGAAGCAAAACGCGGCGAGCCTCAATGCCAGCCTTTTCACAGCGCTTGAGGGCGCCGCGCTCGTACGATAGATCGTCCTCGCGCTCGCCCACACGAACGATGGCCAGCGTCGGCACAACGCCCTGTTCGCGCAGGGCGGCGCAGCGAGCAGCGAGCTTCTCGGTCAAAGCACGGGCAACGGGAGCGCCTTTGAGCAGCTCGGCCATGGCTATCCCCTCTTCCTGGCTGCGTCGGCGGCGCGGCGCGCCAGCGCATCGGCGCGCGGCAGCCACGTATCGAGCAGCTCATCGCACGCCGCCTCGAGTTCCTCGGCGCGCGCCCGGTCTTTCATAGATGTGGTGTTGGCAAAGAGCGTCAGACTCGCGCCCTGCATGGCGGCGCGGCAGAACACGGCGCCACAAGCCACGTCGGACAGCAGCTGGCGCGAACCCTTGTCCGCCATGTCCTCGAGCAGCGCCAGCGCGCGCCCGCAGGCATCCATAATGCGATACGGTGGCATAGCCGCCACGTGCAGCGCATCCTGAATCGCAGCCGGTCGAGCCGGATCCTCGCGCGAAATACCGTACGCCGCGGACACCTGGCCGTAGGCACGAACGTCCTCGGCGACCAGGTCCACAAGTTCCTGTGCCAACTCATCCGCCCGGGCAAACGCGTGCGCCAAATCGTCCGCTCGATCGGCAAGCGCGGGATTGGTCGCCCCGTAGCGCGCGACCATTCCGCACAGCGAGGCGCCCAGCGCGCCCACAAAGGCGCTCGCGCTGCCGCCGCCGGGAACCGGCTCGCGCGCGGCAAGCGCCTCGGCAAATCCGCGACAGGTTTTATCCATCATCTCTTGGCTCATACGCACGCACCTTCAAGTCATATAGATCGGTCGGGCGGCAACCGCCGGCCAACTGTATCGATCAAGTAATGGTGCTAAGTCTAGCCCATAAGCACATGAGCGTCAGCGCATCTGGCCATCGCGGATTTCTATGACACACGATAGGCGTCGGCGCCGCAAGCATGGGACACATGGCCCACCCGCGCGAGCCGCCCGCGCGTACAGTAAAGGCAGGTAATCCATGCACGGTTACAGATGAGGAGACACGACCATAAAAAGAAGGCCTTTGCGATTGTCACCCTCTGCATCAGTCTCTTTGCCGCGGTTGCCCTGGTGGGTTGCGGCGGAAGCGGTGGCGCTACCGGCAGTGGCGGTGGCGGCGGCGCGGAAAAGCCAGCCGTGGATATGCGGACCGACTTCATTTGGTTTAAGGTCGAGGTCCCCGAGGGCGTCGAGATCATCAACGTTGACGGTGGCAGCGTCTACGTGCGCATCGACAACGTCGAAGAGCACAAGGACGCTGTCGAGACCATGATGAAGTCCCTGGAGTTTGCCGATGACATCGCCAAGGCCAAGACCGAGGCCATGGACGTCAAGCTCGACGATATCGAGATCAAACGCTAAAGCTCCAACGGCATGCAGCGGCGCCGTTTTAGCTCAGCCGGGATGCAAGGTGCGACTCCTTGCATCCCGGTTTTTTGTGCGCGCAGGCGCCCGGTCACATCACCATATTGAGCACGTTGACGAATTCCTGCGCCTTCGCGTGGCTGCTGGGGCTGAAGGTGCAGGCGGTCAGCAGCCTGTTACTGTGCCTCTGTTGTCCCTAGCATTTCATTCTAGTAGCCACGAGACCCTTTCGCGAAGGCCTCCGACGACGTCGCAGTTTCTGTCCCCGCCAGGCTTTATGATAATCGCCATTAGCCAGCCTTAGCCATTAAGCAGCATCCCTCAAGAGGAAAGCGGGAGATACGAATGGGCACACCAAAACCGTCTTTGCGCGACTGCATCTACGGACTTGCCGTCGGCGACGCGCTGGGCGTTCCCTACGAGTTCAGGCCTCGCGGCACGTTCCAATGCACCGACATGATTGGCTATGGCACGCATGGGCAACCCGCCGGCACCTGGAGCGACGACACATCTATGACGCTTGCTACCTGCGACTCGATTAGGGAGCTCGGGTATATCGACACCGCAGACATGCGCGACAAGTTCGTAGGCTGGATTGCCCGTGGCGAGTATACGATCGACGGCGTTTTCGATTACGGCGGCACGACCGCTCGAGCCCTGCGCACCGGCAAAGGAGGCTCCGGCGAGCGCGACAACGGCAACGGTTCGCTCATGCGCATCGCGCCCCTGGCGTTTGTCGACGCGACGGACGAAGAGATCCGTGAGGTCTCTGCAATCACCCACGCTCATAGAACATCGACCGACACATGCGTCATATTTGTCGAGCTGATGAGAGACGTGCTGAGCGGCGCACTCCCCTCGTGGGCGCTGCAGCTGAAAAGCGCGCCCGAGCACGAAATCAGATCCGGCGGCTTCGTGCGCGACACGCTTAAGGCAGCCACCTGGTGCTTCGTCAACACCAGCAGCTACGAAGACTGCGTGCTTGCCGCCGTCAACCTGGGCGACGACACCGACACCACCGCAGCCGTCGCAGGTGCACTCGCAGGCACAGCCTACGGCATGGACGCAATTCCACAGGAGTGGATCGATACCCTGCGCGGTAAAGAGCTGATTGAGAGCTGCTTGTTTTAGATCGCGGCGGCAGCAGAAACAGGCCAGGAGGCATCATGGAGAGGAAGACTGCACGCATAGATGAGTTCCAAGTGGACGAGCACGAGATTCCGCTACTCCCAGCAGGGCTGAAGGAGGAAGGAGACCTCTATGTCCTCTCCGACGGGCGTTATCTTCCCTGCGGAGTCTACAAGACCGCGGACGGCGACTTGCTCCTTTATGAGCCATCCGAACTTAGTTTCTTCGGGCAGATGACTACCCAATTCAAAGAGAGCTAGAGGTTTGATTGTCCGTTAGATCGACGCTGTTCCAAACCAGGGGATGGGTGGAGAAGGGGGTCATAGAAAAGGGCCAGTTGCAGCCGGCCCTTTAGACATTAGCTCTTGCGTTGCCCGCGTCTCCGAAGTTTAAGCGCTGAGGAGCGGGTTCCGCGGCACAACCTGATTTTACCCGGTGGGGCGGCTCTTTTGCAGCCGTCCCACCGTTTATTTAGATCTACTACGACGGACAGCTCGCACTACTGCGTACTGTCCCGTACCGCCCCCCTACTTCCCAAATATCGCGCCAAACAAACCCTTGCGTTTGGGCTTTTCCTCTCGGTAGGAACCCTCGGCCGCCGCTGCCACCTGACGCGGTTGCTCGCCGCCTCCACGGCGTACGATCTGGTATAGGAACGGCGATTTAACGTATTTGACCTCGATGGGCGTGGCGTGCACGGTGCTTTCGTTCGATAGATGCAGGCTCGGGTTGAGTGGTGCCACCACATGCGTCTCGCGCTTGTCGCTAAACACCACCGCGGCCGCACGACCCGTCTGGCCGTTTACGGCAATGCGCACCTGCTCGCCTTCGCGGCTGTCCGACGCCGGACGATCGACAAAGTAGACCGGCACCATCACCAGACCATCCTTGTGCTTGCGGGCCTTGCGCGCCCACGTGCGGATACTCTTTTTATTGAGCCCCAGCACCGCCTCGGCATCGTTTCCGGCAACGTCGAGCGCCAGCTTATCAATGACCACCTGGTCCTTGGTAGACGCATCGACGGAGACAACGCGGAAGTCGCCTTCCTGCATGGCGGGATCGAACGGCCCAACCTTGGCAAAGTCCCACGGCTCCAAAATGCCCATAAGACGAACGTCCAGGTAGTTTGCCCGCGGATATGCCCAGTCGAGCACCTCGTAGTACACCAAGGTCTCCTTGCTCAGCCCCTTGCCCGGGAAGGACGCCATCATGCGCAAATCCGCGAGCGCCATGGGAAAGTAGAAGAGCATCATGTCGTTTTGGATCGCGTCTTCTACATCGTGACCGGCAAAGGCTTCCGCATACTGGTGCACCAGCTGCAGCGCGTTGGCACGTGCCTGCTGCGGCGAGATTTCGCAGGGAATACCCTGCTCGGGTACATACTCCGCACCAACGCCCATGGTCAGGCGCTTGCTAAAGGCACCGGGCTTGAGCAGGTCGGCGATTCCGATCTTATTGCCGCATGACGGGCATTCAAACACGCGCTGGGTCGACTCGCCTTCGAAGGATGCGCCACAGAAGGGGCACGGGATGCTCACGTGCGTAGCCTCTTGAAACTCCTGCGCCGTGCCGCGGTCCTCCCACAGTAGATGCTCCAGAACCGACTGGTTGCGCCAGTGCGCATGAAAGAAATACCGGTCGGGGTCCACCGGGCGCTCGAGCTGCGACACATGGGTGAGCTTAAGCAGCCCATCGACAACCGTCAGCGGCGCATGGCGAATGCCCAGGGCGCTCCTGGGCTCCCCCGCATCGGCCTGCCACGGAACGACCGTGCCGCAATAGGCGCACTCAAAGCTGCGTTGAGCCTGGTGCGAGTACATGGGGCCGCCGCAGTTTTGGCATTTAATGGCAAACATCTCATCCATGGATACATCCTCCTTTACGCAGGGGCTGTCGACATTAAGTATGTCGAGCAGGCAGGCACAAGCCCATACCCATGTGGCCCAAAATGGAGCACCCGATCGGACAAGAAGCCCCGCTCGTTAGCTCCCGCAGACCATTACTGCATTTTCTGAGCATCGGCGCACGGCGCGCCCAGGCAAGCTACACTATCCCCTTAAACGAGGATGCGAGGAGGTACGCCATGCTATTTGTAAATCGGCTGGTACATACACTTGTTCCTGGCAGCGAGGGCGAGCCGGTCGATGCATCATGTCGCACCAACGCGGGCTTTGCCGCAAGCCTCGTCTGCATTGGCCTCAACATTACCCTGTGCCTGGCCAAGGGCATCGCGGGTCTGCTCGCCGGCTCTGTCTCACTTGTCGCCGACGCCTTTAACAACCTCTCCGACGCCTCGAGCAACATTGTGAGCTTGCTCGGGTTCCGCCTTGCCAGCCGCCCGGCCGACGAAGGTCACCCCTATGGCCACGGCCGTTACGAATACCTCGCCGGCTTGTTTGTCGCCGTCCTCGTTTGTGCCGTCGGCATCAACCTGGTGCTCGAGTCCATTACCAAGATCATCAAGCCCTCCCCCACCGCCTACACGCTGGTCTCCCTAGCCGCCCTCGTCTTATCCATGCTCGTCAAATTATGGATGGCCGCATTCAACCGCGCGCTGGGCGACCGCATCGACTCGGAGACGCTCATCGCCACGGCGCAGGACTCCAAAAACGACGTCATTACCTCGGGCTCGGTCTTGGCGGCGGCGCTTATTTCGCAGACGACCGGCTTTGACCTCGATGGCTGGGCAGGCCTGGGTGTGGGCATCTTCATCTGCATCAGCGGCATGGGCCTGGTGCGCGACGCCATCAGCCCGCTGTTGGGACAAGCGCCCGACCCCAAGCTCGTCCAGGAAATCCGCGACAGGATCATGTCGTACCCCCAGGTCTTGGGCACACACGACCTCATGGTGCACGACTACGGCCCCGGCCGTCAGTTTGCCACCGCACACGTGGAAATGCCCGGCGAGGGCGATGCCTTTGAGCACCACGAGATCCTGGACACCATCGAACACGATATTAAACGCCAGATGGGCATCGACATCACGCTGCACTGCGACCCCATCGCCACCACCGGCGACGACCTGCGCAGCTGGGTCAAGCATGGCGTCATGCAGATCGATCCCGCGCTCTCCATCCATGACCTGCACGAGCACGATGGCTTTGTGTCATTTGACCTGGTGCGTCCCGACGGCTTTCGCATCTCCGACGACGAGCTGTTGGAGCGCGTAACGCATATCGTGCACGAGCGCAGGCCCGATGCATCATGCGTTGTCACGTTTGACTCGGGTTTTAGCTCGCCCGACCGTCCGGCAGAACAGTTGTAGCCCCGCTCCGCTCGGCCGCTAGTTTCCCTGCGCGCCCGAAATGCCATTTTGCAGGGCATCCCAGGCGTTCGTTGCCATATCGCCCAGGTTCTGTGCAGTATCGCCGAGATTCTGAGCCGTGTCACCCAGCTCTTGGGCCTTATCCCCAAGCTCCTGCGCCTTGTTGCTCAGGTCCTCCAGCGTGTTAGAGCTCGAGCTGTCCGTGGCGCCTTGATCAGCGGACGCATTGCCCGACGAGCCGTCCTTGCGCGTGAGCTGAATCTCAAGGTTGCCGTCACCGTTGTAGTAGGCAGATGTGACGACCCAGTTGGCATCGACGACGGGCGTCGAGCCATCATCGGTCAGGATCACGGCGCTCGAAAGGTCGGCCCCGCGCGACTTGAGGAGCTTCTTGGCGTTTGACCAGTACTGACCCGGGATATCGCTCAGGTCGACGGTGCCGGACTGGGCAGTCTCGGTCTGCTCGGCCGTGGTATCAGTCGTGGCGCCCCGCTTGTTGAGCATGCCCGACACAATGGCGAACACAATCGAAAGGGCAAAGAAGATCGCCAGCACGACGAGGATCTTCTTAATCACGCTCGACGAACGCGAAGGCTTCTTCTCCTCGTCCTCGCCATACTGGGGGATTGACTTGGGATACTCACGATACGGCTCGCGCGCGTATCGGTCGTGCGACTCGTAGCGCGGCTGTGCCGTGCGCGGCATATATGTCGTCTGCTGAGGTTGTGGAATGGGATTTTGCAGCAGGTCATCATAAGGGTCTACCGCCGCGTTGCCGTAGGGGTTCTGCGATGAGACACCATGCGGGTCCTGCGCCGCGTTTCCGTAATTCACAACGCGCGTAGGATCGGCCGACACCTGCGTCGTATCGGGGGCAGCGTAGCCGGGATTCGGCACGACGCGGGTCTCATCGGCGCCATTGCCCGTCCGCGGGGAGCCGTAGCCACCCATTACGGTCGTCTTGTCCTGGTCCATGCAACGTTTCCTTTCCGTCGCCTGTAAGCATCAAGTTATCCATGCATTCTACCCGCGCAAAAGCCTATGATGGACAAAGCCCGCCGGTATCTACAAGACATGCGCGGCCGACGGTCACAAGCGAATCGAGGATATGTCATGGCAAAAAGCAAGCTCATCAAGGACACGACGCGTGCCGAGCGTGAGGAGATCATTAAACTGGCGCTCGCTGGCTGCGGCAACGGCAGCTGCGACAACTGCGGCAGCTGCAGCTTGGGAGCCGGCGATCCGTACGGTACCTACCAGCCCTACATTGACGGCGAGATGGAAATCGCCGACATCAACATGATGGTCGCCGAGCGCAACGCCAAACTTTTCGGCCTCCAGCGCGGCTAACGACCTCTTCTTGGGCTGTGCACCAAAAAATGCGCCCATCTACTACGTTTAACCCAAGGGTACCAACATATCCTTGTTGAACTTGGCGACACCTATACCCTGGCCCTTTACCTGAGGATAGGTCCACGTAGCCGTGATCTGGCACGTGTCATCGGGGGACGGATTCAGCGGGCCTTCGCCAACCGCGGCCGTAAAGTCGACATCCTGCGTGGCAGAAACGGCTTCGTAGCCCACCTGCGCACCGTCATCGTCCCTCGACTTCAGCTGCTCCAGCGTCGTGGCCACCGTTGCGATGTTGCTGGCTACGCTCTCCTCGGTGCTGGTAAGCACGGCGCTCAGCTCGGACACTTCACCTCATTGACCCAACAGCCACAAAATGATCCGTAATCCTTCCGTCCCCAAGGGATCAAAAAGCCCCGCCGGGCCTTGGTAGGCGCGGCGGGGCGGGCTAGCGGCTATGAGCAGCAGGCTTAGAACAGGCCGGTGATGTTGCCGTCGTTGTCGACGTCGATGTTCTCGGCCGCGGGAACCTTGGGTAGACCCGGCATGGTCAGAACGCTGCCGGTCAGCGCGACCACAAAGTGGGCACCGGCGGAAACCTTGAGCTCGCGCACGGTGATGCGGAAGTTCTCGGGCGCGCCCAGAGCCTTGGCGTTATCGCTAAAGCTGTACTGGGTCTTGGCGACGCACACCGGCAGGTTGCCAAAGCCGTTCTCGCGCAGCTCGGCGAGCTGGCGCTTGGCAGCCGGCGTAAAGTCGACGCCATCGGCGCGGTAGACCTTGGTGGCAACGGCCTCCAGGGCGTCGGCCACATCGGCACCGTCCTCGTAGGCAAACTTGAGCTCGCTCGGCTGCTCAATCAGGCGCATGACCTCATCGGCCAGGTCGAGTGCGCCCTCGCCGCCCTTGGCCCAAACCTCGGACAGCTTAACGTTGACGCCGAGCTTCTGGCACTCGGACTCGATGAGCGCAAGTTCGGCCTCGGTGTCCGTCGGGAAGCGGTTGATGGCGACCACGCAGGGAAGACCATAGACGTTCTGGATGTTGTCGACGTGGCGCAGCAGGTTGGGCATGCCGGCCTTAAGGGCCTCGAGGTTCTCGTCGTTGAGGTCGGCCTTGGCGACACCGCCGTTATACTTAAGCGCGCGGGCAGTGGCGACGACCACGACGGCGCTGGGGCGAACGCCCGTCATGCGGCACTTGATGTCCAGGAACTTCTCGGCACCAAGGTCGGCGCCAAAGCCGGCCTCGGTAATCGCGACGTCACCAAAACGCATGGCCATGCGGGTGGCCATGATGGAGTTGCAGCCGTGGGCGATATTGGCGAAGGGGCCGCCGTGGACAAACGCGGGCGTGCCCTCGAGCGTCTGCACCAGGTTGGGCTTGAGCGCATCCTTAAGCAGCGCGGCCATGGCGCCCTGGGCCTTAAGGTCGCGGGCGCGGACGGGCTCGCCGGCATAGCTGTAGCCGACAACGATCTCGCCCAGGCGCTCCTTAAGATCGTTGATGCTCGTGGACAGGCACAGAATCGCCATGACCTCGGAGGCAACGGTGATATCGAAGCCGTCCTCGCGCGGCACGCCCTGGGCCTTGCCGCCAATGCCATCGATAACATGGCGCAGTTGACGGTCGTTCATGTCGACGACGCGCTTCCAGGTGATGCGCTTAACATCGATGCCGAGCTGGTTGCCCTGCTGAATATGGTTGTCGAGCATGGCGGCCAGCAGGTTGTTGGCGGCACCGATAGCGTGGAAGTCTCCGGTAAAGTGCAGGTTGATGTCCTCCATGGGGATGACCTGGGCCCAGCCGCCGCCGGCGGCACCGCCCTTTACGCCAAAGACGGGACCGAGCGAAGGTTCGCGTAGGGCAACGGCGCTCTTGACGCCGCGACGACGCAGACCGTCGGCCAGACCGATGGTCGTGGTGGTCTTGCCCTCGCCCGCAGGCGTGGGATTAATAGCGGTCACAAGGACAAGCTTGGCCTGGTGATCAGTTGGCTCGTTGAGCAGAGAATAGTCGACCTTTGCCTTGTCGAAGCCGTACGGAATCAGGTGCTTAACGTCGACGCCGGCGTTCTTGGCCACCTCGGTAATGGGCAGCGGCGTGACGGAACGTGCGATTTCGATGTCAGTAGGCATGGGCGGTCCTTTCGTTACCGGATGAGAAAAAGACCAATTCAGCATAGCACGGGCGCGCAATAGTAAAACACCCGTAACCGATGAACGGCGATATGTTTATCCAATGCCCAGCGATAGCCTACAGATGCGCTAAAACAAGCCCATTCCTACAGGGTCGGCTCGATACCCAAATGCTCGAATGTGCGCAGGGTTGCCTGGCGACCCTGCGGTGTGCGAATCATCAATCCGCACTGCAACAGGTAGGGTTCGTAGACATCTTCGAGCGTACCCGGGTCCTCACCCACCGCGCTGGCAAGGGTCGTCAGGCCCACGGCACGGCCGGAGAACGTCTTGGCGAGCGTCTCCAAGATGCGAATGTCCATCCAGTCCAGACCAAGCTCGTCAATCTCGAAGAACTCGAGCGCCTGACGGCAGATATCAAGCTCAATAGGACCGTTGCCGCGCACCTGGGCGTAATCGCGCACGCGCTTGAGCAAGCGGTTGGCAAGACGCGGCGTACCGCGCGAGCGTGAGCCGATCTCGAGCGCGCTCGGATGGTCTATTGTCACTCCCAAAATGGTTGCCGAGCGCGTCACAATCTGGGCAAGCTCCTCGATCGTGTAGTAGTCCAGGCGATACGAAATACCAAAACGGTCGCGCAGCGGGCCGGTCAGCATACCCGAGCGGGTCGTTGCCGCCACCAGCGTAAACTTGGGGATATCCAGGCGAATCGAGCGCGCCGCCGGACCTTTGCCAATCACGATATCGAGCGCAAAGTCCTCCATCGCGGGATACAGGACCTCCTCGACCGAACGGTTGAGACGGTGGATCTCGTCGATAAACAGCACGTCACCCGGCTGTAAGTTGGTAAGGATGGCCGCCAGGTCGCCGGTGCGCGCGATGGCCGGGCCACTCGTCGTCTTAATCTGAGCGCCCAGCTCGTTGGCTATAACGGTGGCCAGCGTGGTCTTGCCCAGACCCGGAGGGCCCGAGAAGATCACGTGGTCGAGCGTCTCGCCACGGCTCTGCGCCGCCTCGATCAGCACGCGAAGGCTCTGCTTGATATGCTCCTGACCGCAGTAGTCGTCCAGGCGCTGGGGACGCAGGGTACGGTCGACATCGAGGTCCTCGGGCGTCAGCTCCGAGCCCACCATGCGCTCGCCATGCGCCATGGATGCCGCCGGCGAGTTGCCGGGCGTCGCCCACAGGTCCTGAGAGTCATCGGCTTCCCACATCACGCATCCATTCCGAGTCGCTTAAGCGCCGCGCCGAGCAGATCCTCGACACGCATATCCTGCCCATCATACCCGCTCAGAGCGACATCGGCCTCCTGCGGGCTAAAGCCCATGGAAAGGAGTGCCGCACGGGCATCATCGATGGCCGAGGGAGCGGCAGCGGGCACGGGCATCGCAACCTGTCCGGGAATCACGTCGACCGGCACAAAGCCCTTATCCTTGGCAAAGGTACTCTTGAGCTCCAGAATGAGGCGCTGGGCTGTCTTTTTACCCACACCGGAAACCTTGGCCATGCCCTTGTCGTCCTCGGCCATCACCAGCGAATACAGCTGCCCCACGGTATAGGTGGAAAGCACGGCGAGCGCCAAGCGCGGGCCAACGCCCGAGACGGACACGAGCCGGTCGAACATTGTGCGCTCATCCTTTGAGGAAAATCCGAAAAGTGTCATGGCGTCCTCGCGCACCTGCATACGCGTGTAGAGGCGGACCTCGCCGCCGGGCGTCGGCAACGTGGCCGCAGTGCTGCCCGAGATGCCGAGCTCAAAGCCAACGCCCGACACATCGACGACAGCAGAACTCATCGTGGCCTCGACAAGCGTTCCGTGGAGCTGGGAGATCATCAGTATCCGGTTCCTCTCTGTTGATAGAACTCGCCGCCGGTAAGCGCTCGGGTGCGACTGAGGTTAACGTGGCAGATGGCGCAGGCCAGGGCATCGGCGGCATGGTCGGGGTGCGGGTCGTGATCGAGCTGCGTAAGCGTACGCACCATGTAGGCGACCTGTCGTTTGTCTGCGGCGCCGGTGCCCACAACAGCCTGCTTAATCTGCATAGGCGTGTATTCGCCAATCTCGAGCGCGCACTCCGAAAGCGCCACAAGCGCAGCGCCGCGGGCATGCGCCGTGGGGATGGCCGAACGAACGTTGGCGCCAAAGTAGATGCTCTCGATAGCAGCGGTATCGGGACGATAGCGTTCGACAACGCCCTTGAGATCGCGAGCGATATGCGACAGGCGCACCGCGAGCGGACTTCCAGCACTGGTCTCGATGCAGCCATAGGCACGACAGCGAACCTCGCCACGTCGTTCCTCGATAATCCCCCACCCCGTATGGGCCAAACCAGGGTCGATACCCAAGATAACCAAGCCAACCTCCCCTCGTCACAAGCGCAGCGCAAGGCAAGGCCCCACGCACTATTCACGAACGTCTGTTCTAGAATAACACAACGGGGCCAAGATGCTTAGTTAAAGCATCGGGGTTGGGAGCGAATCCTATCCCCAGTTTAGTTCTGCGAGAAAAAAGGAAACTGACGGGGATCCACCGGCGGATGTGGCATCGGCGTGCCCTGGGGCCCGCCCTGCGGTCCGCCCTGGCCGCCCATCATCCTTTCGATAGCGTCCTGGACCTCGCCCTCGAACTTTTTCATTCCCTCGTGCAAACGACGCTGACCGTCCTCAGAGCGCAGCTCCTCCATCTGCTCGGGCGAAATACCCAACAGCTCACCCAACAGACCCATCATCTCACCGCGCATGCGATCGCCCGTATCGCTATCGGCAAAGCGGCGCACTTCGGCGCGCGCCAGTGAATCAACCGTCATGCGCTCCTTGCCGTTGAGCCCCAAATCGGACCACGCAAGCATGTACGGCCAAGCGCGCTCGGCAAACGAACGGGCCGAAACGATCGGCGCCGGCGGCAACATGCGACGGGCAGCCTCACCCTGTCGAACGAGCATCAGCAGCAGCGAGCAAGCCTCAGGCTTGCCAGCGGCCATCGGGATGTCGTCGAAAGATCGATTGCGGTCCACGTGCGCCTCGAGCGCGCCATCGACCTCACCAGGCTCAAGCCCGCCGAGCAGCTGTGCCGCGCGGTCGAGCATATCGACCGGACCGTCGAGCGTCGAGAGCGCCTGCGCCAGCACTCGCTCCATACAATCTTCCACCGCGTTGAGCGTCACGAGCTCTTGGGGCACCACGGCAGACGTGCGGTTGCGCACGCGCGCCACAAACTCAAGCGTCGACAGGTACACATCGCCAAAGGGCGCAAAGTCGCCCTGGTAGCCGCCGGACAGCGCGGGTGCCGCTAGCGCGTACTCGGTCTTGGAGAGCGGGCTCAACGCCATGGCGCCCAGCTCGAGCGCCGTATCCTCGAGCATCAGGCCCAGCGCACGCGAGCGCAGACGCTCGGCATCGCCCGCTGACACGTCGCGATCGAGCACACGCGCCGCATCCGGTGCATCGCGCTCGACGGTGCGAATGTGCAGGCGCTCGGCAATCGCGCGGACGGCGGCGCAACGGGCGGCCTCGGCCTCTTCCTGAGCCGGCGTAAAGATACGGTTGCGCCCCAGCACAAGGCCAATCACATTACGCGGGCCCAGAGCGTCAACGGCAAGTGCCGCCAGCAGGGACGACGGCAAGTCACCCTCGAGTGCCACCACAGCACGCGACGCGCCGCGAGCGCGGGCATTGTCGCGCACGGCGAGCACCAGCGCCTGCCACAGCCACTCCTCGGAACGAAACTCGGGCAGTTCGTGATCTTCCAGGGCATCGAGCATCACGCCGCGCTGAATCTCCTGAACCAGCAGGCTCTCCTCAAAACACGGCGCCTGGGCCACCACGCGACCGCAGTCGTCGAGCACAAACGAACCGCCGGTATACACCGACTCGTCGTACGCACCGACCGGCGCCATGCAGGCAAACCACACGCTGCGCTTAGATGCGATCTTGCGGTAGGCACCGCTGCGAACGGCGGCGATGGCGGCAGTCTCGCGGTCGGTCATGTCAAACGCGTTGAATTGGAAATACGCAATAAGGTCAACACCGGTCGGCAACATCTCGAGTTCGCGGTCCAAGTCAAAAATCACGGCGATGCGCACGCCGTCCACGTCGAACACCGGCGGCGCCCAACGCGTATCGTTGTTCTCGCCACGCTGCAGGGCAATGCTCGATCGAGCCGGCACCACATGACCGTCCTTGAGCATCATGTAGTCGAGCAGCGGCTGGCCCTCAAACGAAACCGCCGCGGGCACGATGCAGATCATATCGAGCTCTTGGATACGCTCGGCAACACCGGTCAGGCCTGTCAGCATGTCGTGCTCAAAGTCGGCAGTACCCATCAGGCCGCCGGGCAGAGCACCCATAAAGAGCGGAGCCGGGACGCACAGCACGCGCGCCCCGCGCTCGTGGGCCAAACGAGCCTGGTCCTCGATGCGACCGCAAATGCCCTCAATATCACCCAGGCGCATATCGATCTGTGCAAGCGCGAGCTTCATGGCCCAGCCCTTTCCGTCGTAAACCATCGAAACCGTAGTAAAAGCGCCGGCCGCATAATGCAGCCGGCGCTTGCATGTGCATATGCTAGCTATGATACCCCGAGCGGGGGCGCGCTCCTAGAACGTCGCGGACCACAGCCCATGCAGGTTGCAGTAGGCATAGACGGTACCGGTCTTGGAGCCGCCAGCGAAAAACGTCGCGGGCTTCATGCCGGGCTCAAGGTAATGGACCTCCAGGCGGCCCTCGGCCTCAAGCGCGATCCACTCGATGTAGTGCTCGGGCAGCATGGGGTGCTCCGTCGAGCCCACGCGCGCACGAATGACGTGGCCATCGCGCTCGATCTCGACAACAGGCACGTGCTTCTCGTGCGCCGCGTCCTCGGTGTTTGCCGTCAGCTCCGTGCAGCCGGCAGGGGTCGCAACATCGTCGCCAAGAGCGGCAACGAGCTTGCCGTCGGAGTCTTTAAAGAATTTCGCCATGATGTTCTCCTTTGCTGATGTGCCAATGTTCTCAATGGTTCTTATGCCCAAAGAGCGCCGAACCATCCATGGCATTGCAAATGAACACATAACGGGTGGGATAAACGGTCGGGCCAGGACGAACCGGCGACCTGGCCCAGCCCGGCGGCCCCATCCCGCGCGCAGCTAGCGACCGTCGCCACCGAGCAGCGCCAGAACATCCTCGCGGGTAAACAGCGCCGACGAGATGCCGTCACCGCCGAGCACACTGTTGACCAGGTCGCGCTTGGACTCCTGCATCTGCATGATGCGTTCCTCGATCGTGTCCTTGGCGATGAGCTTGTACACGGTCACGGTGTGCTGCTGGCCAATGCGGTGGGCGCGGTCGGTCGCCTGGTCCTGCGCCGCCACGTTCCACCACGGGTCGTAGTGGATGACCACGTCGGCAGCCGTCAAATTAAGGCCCACGCCGCCCGCCTTGAGCGAAATCAAGAACACCGGCACCTCGCCCGCTTGGAACTGCGCAACCATCTTGGCGCGGCTCTCTTTAGACGATGCGCCCGTAAGCTTAAGGAAGGCGATATCCTCCTTGGCCAGGCGCTTGCCGATGATATCGAGCATGCCCGTAAACTGGCTGAACAGCAAGATGCGATGACCGCCGTCGAGCGCGCCGTGGACGAGCTCCATACACGTATCGAGCTTGGCGCTTCCTGCCTTGTAGTCCGCGTAATGCAGATGAGGATCACAGCAGATCTGGCGCAGCTTGGTGAGCTCGGCAAGTACCTTGAGCTTATCTTTTTTGAACTCCCCGGCCTCGCGGTGCTGCACTTGCTGGGCAATGCGGTCCTGGTTGGCCAGGTAGAGCTTACGCTGCTCGCCGGCGAGCTGCGCCATCACCGTATCCTCGATCTTCTCGGGCAGGTCGGCCACTACGTCTTCCTTGACGCGGCGCAGCACAAACGGCGACACGAGAGCCTGCAGGCGAGCGGCGCTGTCACCCTCGGCGTGCTCGACCGGGCTTTCGAAGCGCTTGGCAAACGACTCGCGCGTGCCGAGCAGGCCCGGCATCAAAAAGTCGAAGATGCTCCAGAGCTCGGACAAGCGGTTTTCGATGGGCGTGCCCGTCAAGGCAAAGCGCACGCCGGCAGGCAGACGCTTTGCGGCGCGAGCCACCTGCGTGAGCGGGTTTTTAATGTACTGGGCTTCATCCAGCACCACGCGGGCAAAGTCCTGCTCGACGTACTCGTCGATATCGCGGCGCATGAGGTCATACGACGTTACGACCACGTTATGCTCGGCCACGCCGGCTATCTGCACGCGACGCTGGGCCTTAGCACCCACAATGGCGCACACATCGAGCGAGGGGGCAAAGCGCTCCAGCTCGGCAGTCCAGTTGTACACGAGCGATGCGGGACATACCACGAGCGTGGGCTTAGCGTCCCCCGCCTCCACGCGCGCCAGGATATGCGCGATCATCTGGAGCGTTTTGCCCAGGCCCATGTCGTCGGCCAAGATGCCGCCAAGGCCCAGGTGTTCGAGCGAACCGAGCCACTGGTAGCCGTCGACCTGGTAGCCGCGCAGCGTGGCCTTGAGCGCAGCGGGCACCGTAAAGTCCATCTTGCCGAGCGTGTCCAGGCGCTCGACGGTGCGACGGAATGCAGCGTCGCGATCGGCTTCGAGCGCGGGCGTGCGCGCAAGCATGCTGTCGACGAACAGGGTACTCGACGCGGGAAGCGACACGCCGTCGAGCAGGTCGACGGCATCGACCCCCAGATCCTCGGCAAGGCCAAACGCGGCGCGCGCTCCCTCGTCCAGGCGAATGATGTCGCCCGACGTGAGACGAGCAAACGTCTGGTGACGCTTGTAGGAATCGAGGTAGATGGCAAGGTCTGCCGCCGAAAGGCCGCTCGCGCCCAGTTCGACGTCGAGCAGGTTACTCTTGACGGTGGCGCGCACCGAAAGCTTGGGCGCAGGGCGGACCGAAATCTGGCGCAGACGGTCGCTGAGCATGACCTCGCCCAGCTCGGACAGGGCAGACAGGCCCTCAGTCAGCAAGTGGAACAGGCTCTCGTCATCGCGCTCCTCAAACGCCAGGCCACCCTCGTAAAAGTCGAAATACAGAGCCGCCGTATCCATAACGCGAAACTCTGCCACCTCGTCGCGCGGCGGCACGCCCGGGCGCTGCTCTTCGAAGGGGCTGCCCGGAGCGCCCATGCTAAAGAGATCTGCCGACCAGTCGCCGTAGGTAACCGTAATTTTGCAGGTCACAAGGCCATCGTCGACGCCGATCGCCATGGCAAAGCTTGGCTCGGGCGCCACGGTATCGAGCACAGCGGGCGCGGTAAGGTCGGTGTAGTCGCGCAAGATAGGCAGCGCCATGCGGCAAAACTCGCCCACCTGGTCGGCGGCGATATGGACCGGTGTGCGGCAGGGCAACAAGTGCGATAGGAACGGCGCGGCATGTTGGGCAAACGCCGTGTCGGTACGGCGCGCGCGGCGCGTATCGACCAGATAGGCAACGTCGCCCGAGGCAAAGCAGTACGTATCGGCCGGAAGGCGCAAGTCGTAGCTGCCCCCGGCTGCCGGCACAATCTTGGCAGCAATCAGCGGCGGGCGCTTAGCCGGAACTTCGTTCTCCCCTTGCGGCGACGGCTCGACCGCCACCTCGTAGGCGCGATGCGTCGTCGTCCCCCGCGACCAAGCAGGCTCAAAGGACATGGCCCTGCCGCGCAGCAGGTCCAGCACGGACACGATGGAATACTCGGATACCGGCAACTGACGCTCGGCGACAAAACCGCTGCGGGCAAAGTCGTACGATGCCGAGCGCGAGCTCGTAATATCGCCTAGGTAGGCGACCGTCATTGCAACAAAGTCAAGCAGCTTTGCCGACACATCATCGAAAGCCTCGGGCACATGAAGGAACGTAAGCTTCTTGCCATAGGAGAACGTACCGCCGCGCGCATAGGCATCGGCCATGCCGTCGATATCCTTAACCACGTAGGACACCGAGCCGCAGCGGATGCGAAACTCAAGCGCCCAGCTAAAGCGATCGGCAAACAGCGGATTGTAGTACGGCACCAGCGAGGGCTCCAGCACTGCTTTGGGCGCATCGGGGTCAATGGTGCCAGCGAGCTTGCGGCGCATGGCCACGAGTTTATCCATGCGCGCGTCCGAAAGATCGGAAAGCGCTGCCACAAGGCTCGGGCTCGTGGGCACGGGCGCCGGGAAGGGAAAGTTGGGGTTGACCGCAGATGCGCTGGGCGCGGGGCGTGTGGGCTGATTGGACTGTGCGGGCGACACCGTAAACGTGCGGACCGGCGTGCGCAAACCCTCGACGGGCTCGGCGCCGCTGGCATCCAGATACGCCAACGCCGTGGCGATGGCGTGCTTGCACATGCCGGAATAGCGGAAGGCGGCGGGGCAATCGCAGTCGTAGTCGACAACCTCGTGCTCGTCCATATCGAGCGCCACGTGCGTCTTATACAGGTCGCCGCGCGAGCCACGCACCGTGCCCTCGATATTCACGTTTTTGGAGAAGCGCGAGCCGGAGTCCTCAAACGACAGCACGGCGCCGTTGAGCATGAGCGAACGCCCCTTCATAAAGGTACTGCTGAGCGCCGCCTCCTTACGAAGCGCCTGCACAAACGTCCCCTGCGCCATCGCTTCCTCCAATCTCACCCGGGGTAGCTAATTTGGGACGGGGCTATTTTAGCTACCCCCATATGTCGGTTGAGATGTGTTCCGACCCCGACTCATTCGCCGTCAGCCAAAGGGTAGCTAAAAAAGCCCCGTCCCAAATTAGCTACCCCGCCAACGGCGTCCTTAGATCACCGTCACTCTGCCTTGGTTACCCACGATGGCCTTGGCCTCGGCCAACAGCGGAATCGAGCGTGCGTTGACCTTAGCAGGTACCTCGGCACGCAGCACGCGCCCGTCCGCCTGCTCGATAAAGATCTCTACGCGGTCGCCGCCCGGGTTGGCGGTGAGCACCGTGGCAAGACGCGCCATGTTGCCCTGGCTAAAGCGACTGTTGGGCACCATGACCTCAAACACCTTGGGCTTGTTGTTCTCCTCGTTGAGCTCAAGCGGCACAATCTCCTGCGCGATGATCTGGTCGCCGCGGTCCGAGCGCTCGAGCTTGCCCTTAATGCGCACAAACGCATCGGACAGCTGCGCGCCGGTCTCGGGGTCGACCTCGCCGTACAGATACCCCTCGGCCTCCTTGAAGGTCTTGGGGAACACCACGACCGTGGCCTCGCCTTCCATGTCCTCGAGCTGCACGATGCCCATGGGGTCGCCGTTTTTGGTCACGCGCTTGGACACGCTCGAGACCATACCGGCCCACCATAGCGCCTTGCCCTCGGGAATCTCCTGGTTGATGGTGCCGCCCGTGGGGTTTTGCACCTCGTAGCCGGTGTCGATCTGCGAGAACGAGAAGTCGCGCGCTTTGCTGAGCGCATACTCAAACGGGCGCAGCGGGTGGTCCGAGACATAGATGCCCAGAACCTCCTTCTCCTGGCTCAGCTTAAGGTGGCGGTCCCATTCCTGGCCATCCGGATCGGGTACGCTCACCTCAAAGCCCGAGCCCTCAACGTCGCCAAACATGTCGAAGAACGACGTCTGGCCGCTCGCGCGATCCTTCTGGCGCTTTGCCGCGGCATCGATGATGTTCTCGGGGTTGTTCTTGTCCACAAAGTGCATCATCTGACGACGCGGATACCCCGTGGAGTCGAAGGCACCTGCCTTGATGAGCGATTCGATCACGCGACGGTTGGCCTGGCTCGAGTCCACGCGCTCGACAAAGTCATGCAGCGTCTTAAACGGACCGCCCGCCTCGCGCTCGGCGATAATCGCCTGCGCCACGCCGGTGCCCACGCCGCGGATGCCGGCCAGACCAAAGCGCACACCTTCCTTGGTAGCCGTGAACTCGGTACCGGACTCGTTGACATCTGGCGAAAGCACGGGGATGCCGTCATGACGGCATGCCGAGACGTAGTGCACGATCTTGTCGGTCTTGCCCGTATAGGACGTCAGGACGGCCGCCATGTACTCGTGCGGATAGTGCGCCTTGAGCCACGCCGTCTGCATAACCAAGATGGCGTAGCCGGCGGAGTGCGACTTGTTAAAGGCGTAAGATGCGAACTCGAGAACATCGTCCCAAATCTTCTGGGCGACCTCGCGCGTGTAGTTGTTCTTGATGGCGCCGTTCATCCAGTGGTCGTAGGTGGTCTCGTCCGAGCCATCCTCCCAGTGGAGCACCGTCGACGTGAGCAGCTTGATCTTCTTCTTAGCCACGGGCTTACGGATACGCGAGTCCGATTCGCCCTTGGAGAAGCCGCACATCTCGACTGAGATGAGCATAACCTGCTCCTGGTAGACCATGGTGCCGTAGGTTTCGCCCAGGATGTCGTCCAGACGGTCGTCGTAGGAGACGGCCGGCTCCTTGCCGTTCATACGGTTGATGTAGGACGAAACCATGCCGGCGCCCAGCGGGCCCGGGCGGTACAGGGCGATCAATGCCACGACGTGCTTGTACTCGGTGGGCTTCATGTTCTTGATCGTGGCCGTCATGCCGGCGGACTCGACCTGGAAGACGCCGGCGGTGTGGCCGGAGCCCATGAGCTTAAAGATCTCGGGATCGTCAAAGGGAATCTCTTCCTCTTTGATGTCGATGCCGAAGTTCTTTTTGATGTTTGCCTTGGCCTTGGAGATAACCGTCAGCGTACGCAGGCCCAAGAAGTCCATCTTGAGCAGGCCCATGTCGGCAACGGTATGGCCCTCGTACTGGGTAATCTCGACGCCGCCCTTGGTGTCGAGCTTGGTGGGCACGTGCTCGTTGACGGGGTCGCGGCAGATCAGAACGGCGCACGCATGCACGCCCTCGCCACGGGTGAGGCCCTCGATCGAGAGCGCCGTGTCGATGATGCGGCGGGCGTCGTCGTCCTTTTTATAGGCCTCGGCAAAGTCGGGGTTAAACAGATCCTCTTTGCCGGGTTGTTTTTCGAGCACCTGCTTGAGCTTGACCTTGGGGTCGCTCGAGACCATCTTGGACAGGCGCTGGCCCATGTAGACCGGGTAGTCCAGGACGCGCGCGGCGTCGTTGATGGCCTGCTTGGCCTTAATGGTCGAGTAGGTGATGACGTGGGTGACCTTCTCGGGACCGTAGAGCTGGCGAACGTGCTCCACGACCTCGAGACGCCGCTCATCGTCGAAGTCCATATCGATATCGGGCATCTCGGTACGCTGCGGGGACAGGAACCTCTCGAACATCAGACCGTTCTCGAGCGGGTCGAACGCGGTGATGTTCATGGCGTAGGCGACGATAGCGCCGGCGGCCGAGCCACGGCCGGGGCCGACGCCGATGCCGTTGTCCTTGGCCCATTGCACGTACTCGGCGACGATCAAAAAGTAGGCGGCAAAGCCCTTGTCGCAAATGACCTTGTATTCGTACTCAAAGCGCTCTTTGATGTTGACGCCACCGATCTCGCGCGTGGCCCAGTCGTCACCGTAGTGCTGGCGCAGGCCTTTCTCGCACTCGCGGCGGAACTGGCTCTCGTGCGTCTCGCCGGGATCGAGCAGCGGGAAGCGCGGCAGGATGATGGAGTCCCAGTCCAGCTCAACGTAGCACTTGTCGGCGATCTCGAGCGTGTTGTCGCAGGCCTCGGGGCAATACGGGAACATCGCCCGCATCTCCTCCTCGGTCTTCATGTAAAACTCCGAGCCGGTCATGCGCATGCGGTTGGGGTCGTCGACCTTGGCGTTCATGCCGATGCACATGATGACGTCCTGCACGGGCGCGTCCTCGCGGCGCAGGTAGTGGAAGTCGTTGGTGGCGATGACCTTGACGCCCACCTGTTTGGCGATATCAATGAGCGTGCGGTCCATCTGCTCGTCGGTCAGGCCGTTATCGGTGGTGATGCCGTGTTCCTGGATCTCGATGTAGAAGTCGCCGGGGTCAAAGGTATCGCGGAAGGTCTCGGCCCACTTGATGGCGCCCTCCATGTCACCCCGGTCGATGTATTTGGGGATGATGCCCGCGATGCAGGCGCTGGTGCAGATCATGCCCTTGGCGTGGCGGCGCAGGTTGTCGAGCGTCACGCGCGGCTTGTAGTAAAAGCCCTGCACGGCGGCCTCGGAAACCGTTTGCATCAGGTTGACGTAGCCCTCCTGGTCCTTGGCCAGAAGGATCATGTGGTAGAGCTCGGGCTTGTGGTCGCGGGCGAGCGTCTCGTCCGGCGTAAAGTAGACCTCGCAGCCAAAGATGGGCTTGATGACCAGAGGCGGCTTGAGCTCGTCGATATTGCCCTTCTCGTCCCACATGGCCATGTCCTTCACATACTGGGCATGCTCGCGCGGGTTTGCCTCGGGATCGGGCTCCACCAGCTCGTCGCGGCGGTCCTTTTCCAAGAAGGCCTTGTCGTGGCTCCACGTTTTGTACTCGGGCGTGTTGTGGTTGACGGCGTCGCAGGCCAGCGCCAGATCGGGCACGCCATACATGTAGCCGTGGTCGGTAATGGCCACGGCGGGCATGCCCAGCTCTACGGCACGGTTGACCATATCCTGGATACGGGTTGCGCCGTCGAGCATGGAGAAAACAGTGTGGTTGTGCAGATGGACGAATGCCATGTGATGAGCTCCGATGCGGGTTCGTGTTCTGACTGAACGATTTTACCCCACGGCACGGACAGCGCCCGAACCTAGCCAAACCCACAGAGGCAGCTAATTTGGGACGGGGCTTTTTTAGCTACCCTTTGACTGACGGCGAACGAGTCGGGGTCGGAATACATCTCAACCGATGTATGGGGGTAGCTAAAAGAGCCCCGTCCCAAATTAGCTACCCCTGAGCTGCAGTGGAATCGAAAAGGATTCCACCGCACGTTATCTGAGGGCTAGAGGTTGTAGGTGACCACCTGGGGCTCGGCGAGCTCGACTAAGACAGCTGGGGCCGTCTGCTCCACGCGGACGAACTTGACGGTCACCGTCTTAAAGCCCGCCTTATGCAGAACATCCGAATAGACGCGCGCCTGCAGGGCGTGCTTCTCGAGCAGCTGGTCGGGTGTCTCATCCGGCGTGCCACCCGTCTTGTAATCGATGACCAGTGCGCGTGACGGATCGGCCGGGTCGGTCGCCAGCGCATCGATGGCGCCCTCGGCATATGCACCGAAGCGGGCAATGTCCTTGTCCTCACAGCCCAGCGAGAAGAACGGTACTTCGGCACGGACGCACGGCCAGGCAAGAAGCTCGGCACGGACCGACGACCTGAGCCAGCGATTCAGGGCAACGTCAAAACGCTCGCGCTGCTCCGGCGTCAGGCACCACAGGCGCGTCAGCGCATCGGCACGCTCAGCGGGCAGCGCATCGGCACCCATCTCGATGAGCCACTGGCAGGCAGCATGGAACGCCGAGCCCAGCGCCATGGGGTTGCCGGCGGGCTCGACAGCAGCCACGTCTGCATCGGCCATCTCCGAGCCATCCGACTCGGCATCGTCGCCCGCCTCATCCATGGGAACACGCGCCTCGGCGGCACGGTCTTCCGTCTCGGCATGGAGCGCCGCGGCGATCGACGAATAGCTGTACGAATCACGCGCCGGGAACGGACACGTGCCCATGCGCACGCCCGCCGCCTGGGGATATACGAGTTCAAACGAATCGGGCTTGGGGTCGGCAGGACCGGGCACGGTTGAGTGCGCAGCATTATCGGCGACATCGGTATCGCCACGAACGAGCCTGCCCTCGGCATCCAGCGAAGCGTTGGCCTCAAACGCCTGCTCGCCAAAGGTAAAGTCCGAAAGCGAAATGAGCTCGTAGTCGCCCGGCTGGGAGTTGTCGAATACCAGGCGGTCGGCATCGAGCTGCGGCATGTCCAGAGCGTCGGTCGGCAGAATGCGGCGCAGCACGTCGTAGGTCAGATCGGTCTCGACATCGAAGGTCGGCGCACACAGCTTGCCACGGCTCACGCCCGCATCCATCGCCAAGATCACCAGCTCGCGCGCACGGGTCATGGCAACATAGAGCAAACGGGCCCGCTCCTCGAGCGAAAGCTGCAGGTCGTCGTTGCGCAGGCGAGCAAATGCCTCGGCGGGAGAACCCGTCGCACAGACGTCCTCCATGAGCTCCGGCGGTAGCCACAGCGACGTGCCCTTGCCCTTAAACGCATGCTCAAACTGCTTTTTGACGTCATCGCCCTTTACGAACGTACCGTCCGAGAGTTTAACGCCGTCGAAGCGTGCCGGCAGCGCCACGACCTGCGCTCCGCCCTCGACGCGACCCATCTGTGCCGCACCCGAGGACTTACGCACGCCAAAGCAATCGGCGACCGCCACGACCGGATATTCCAGACCCTTGGAGGCATGAACCGTCATGATGCGCACCGCGCCGTCGCCCTCCTCGTTGAGGGCGCCCGGGGCCTCCTTGCCCGCCAGGAAGCGATCGAAGGCAAGCGCAATGGAGCGCGGCGAGTTACCGAACTCGGCCTCCGCCTCGTCCACGGCATCGAGCGCCTTGAGCACGTTGGCGGCGATGGCCTTGCCCTCGGGGCCGCGCTGCGCCAGGCGCACGAACCAGCCGGAAGCATTGACCGCGTCGCGCGCGATGGCGGCGAACGAATCACGCCCCACGCGACGCAGTGCGTAGCGCAGCACCTCGCGGGCACGCGTCACGAGCGGCAAGCCCTGCAAGCCCGGCACATCGGAATCGCTCATGATGCCCGCGTCGATGTTGCGGCGCGACGTCTCGCCCGTCTGATCGTCGAGTTTGGTCGCCAGCGCCAGGAACTCCTGGGCGCCGAGTGCAAACATCGGCGAGGCCAGCAGTGGCATAAGGCCCTGCGCCGTATCGGCCGGATTGGCAAGAGCACAAACCAGGGCGCGCACCGTCTGCACCTCGGCAGCTTGGGCAAAGACTGAGCCGCCCGCGATGACGCAGTCGAGCCCCTGGTCACGGAAGGCCTGTGCGTAGACGTCTGCGTTGGTCATGCGGCCCAGCAGCAGCACCATGCCGCCCTGGGGCTGGCCGGCATCGGCAAGCGCGCGGAATCGCTCCGCGATCGCGCGGGCCTTGGCCTGTGTGCGCTCCTGCGTACTGCCGCCGGCAACAAAGAGGGCCTGGCGGCGCGAGGCATCCGCCACCAGTGTGTCCTTGCGGCCGTCGCTCGCCTCAAGATCCAAAAAGCCCTGCATCAGGCCGCCGTCATCGCCGTCGAAGACGCGGGCCACATAGCGCAGCACCTCGTCGTGGCTGCGGAAGTTGCGCACGAGCTTGACGAGCTCGCCGGCGGGGGCATCGGACGTGGCAACCGTCTCCGACGCCGCCGTCGATTCCACCTTGCGCTCCTGGCGACGGAACACCTCGACCTCGGCGCCGCGGAAGCGATAGATCGACTGCTGCGCATCGCCCACGGTGCACAGCGCGCGCTCCCCCGCACCCGTCAGGTAGCGGATTAGATCGACCTGCATCTGATCGGTATCCTGAAACTCGTCGATCATGACCATCTTAAAGCGGCCCTCGTACGCAGCACGAATGGCAGGGTAATCGCGCAGGGCCTCGTAGGCCATGCGCAGCAGGTCGTTATTATCGAGGGCGGACTGGGCAGCCTTCAGTGCGCGATACTCGGCCTCTACAGAGCGGGCCAAGCCCACCAGTGCATCGAGCGCGGGGCCACCGCAGGCAAGCACGATATTGATAAATGCATCGGCGGCCTCGGCCTTGAGCAGCTCGACCTGCTCCTTGGGGAACGCCTTGCTCGCGCGCGGCATGGTGCACGACATCATGAGTCGCGCCGCATCGGCCATGGTCTTGCCGCTCGCCTCGAACGCGTCGATGGCGTCGAGCGCCGTCTGCGCCTTCTCGGTCGCCGCCTTGCTTGCGCCCAGCGCCGAGCGATAGGCATCGGCGAGCGCCGAGGTATCGGCCTGGCCACGCGCCACGCACACGTCGTCCATGCCGCCCGGCAGCTGGCTCGAGAGCTCAAGCAGGTCGCGCACCAGGCCCTTGATGGTCGTGCCGGCACCAAAGGGGCCGCCCTCGCCCGCCATGGGATACCAGGCGTAGAGGGCCTTGAGCGATGCCGCGAGCTCGGGGGCGGCATCGGGTGCCGTCGCGCGACCCAGCACATGCTCAACAGCCTGGTCCATGAGCTCGTCGGTATCGGTGAGCACCGTGAACTCGGGGTCGATGCCCAACTCCAGCGCGTGTGCGCGCAGGATACGCGAGCACATGCCGTGAATGGTCGAGATCCACGCGTCGTCGACGGTCAGTGCTTCCTCGTCCATGCCCTCGTCGATAAGCGCACGGCGCACGCGATCGCGAATCTCGGCCGCGGCATCCTTGGTAAAGGTAATGGCGAGCACCTGGTCCAGATGCTCGACGAACGGACCTGATTCGGGCGAGAGCGCGTAGACGATGCGGCGCGTGAGGGTAAAGGTCTTGCCCGAACCGGCGCCCGCCGAGACAAACAGCGGACGGTCGAGCGTCTTGACGATCTGCAGCTGTTGCGGCATCAAGGTCGAAAGATCCATGGTCTACACGTCCCTCCTTACAAACGTTCCTTCGTGGTTATACGAGCAGCGGGCATGCGCGGCCTGCGTCGACACCGGGTCGACAGCAGTGACGTTGCCCGCCTCGAGTTCGCGCAAGCGCTCGGCGATGCCGGCCTCCACGCGATCGAGCAGGGCGTCGAAGTCCATGCTGCCACCCTCGCCGGGGAAACCTTTCTTAAGGCCCGGGATGCGACCGTCGCCACGCTCCTCCTCGAGCAGCTCGGCGCTCGCGGCACCGCGCAACGCCGGCTTGCCGCCCTTGGTCGAAAAATAGAGCGCCGCACGGGTATCCAAATCCAGCGCCCGGCGCATGGCCTGGGCGTAGATGAGCGTTTGGGTATGTGGCGGCAACCAGCGCGGATCGTCGATGGGCGCCGTGCCCGATTCCTCGTCGCGCACCGTAGGGTCGGCAAGCTTAAACTCCTCAACGCCCGTGCGATGCTTGTAGTCAATCACCACAGCGCGATTCTCGGCATCCACATCCACGCGGTCGATGCGCCCGCCGAGCGGCCAGCCGGCATACTCGACCTGGAGCTCGTTGAACGCAAACTCCAGGTAGCGCGGAGCGAAGGGGGCAAGCGCCTCGGACTCGTAGGCAAGCACGCCCTCCAGCTGCGGCAAGATCTCGGCCACCTGGCGCTCCTCCACCGGCGAGAGCGGCACCAGCGGGCCCTCGTTGCCACGCTTGCCGGCGTGCTCGGCCAAGGTCTCGGCAAAGACCTCGTGCAGCAGCTCCTGCGCACGCGGCAGGTTTTCGGGCGTCACACGCTCCATGCCCTCTTGGGGCAAACGGGCATGCAGATGTTCCAGCACGTCGTGGACAAAGTTGCCCTTCTCCATGTTGCCAAAACCCGCGTCGATAGACTGGGGCTTAACGCGATACGAGACGAACCAGCACAGCGGGCAGGTGGAATAGGCCTCGATCTGCGAGGCAGACGTCAGACGCGGTACAAGCGGCGCGTCCTCGCCCTCACCGTCCCGACGGCGCAAGACCAGATATGGCACGGCCGCCTCGCTCAAATGCTGAGGAGCCTCGCATGCCACGCGCTCGCGCTTGAGGCCCTTGCCGGCTGCAGGGTCAAAATCACCTACGATATCGCCCTCGCCCACGCATGTCACCTGAGCGGCGCCGGTGGCCTCGGCATGCGCCCGCAACTCGGTCCACACGGCAGCCGGATAGCACTCGCGCGCCTGGCGATCGTGCGTCACGCGCGCAAGCGCAACCGGGCCACGTGCCGCCCGCATCGCGTGGCCAAAGCGCACGCGCAACAAGGCCGCAGGCTCAAGCGTCACGCCCTCGCGACCAAGGCTCGCAGCCAACGTGGCCAGCGGTCCTTCCTCGTGTGAGAGCGGATAGCTGTCCAGATCGACATCGGCAAACAGCACGGCATCGTAGCTGCCGGGGCGCAGAGCCGCCGCATCGGCAAGCGAGGCAAAGCGAACCTGGGCACGTGGCGCACCGTCAACCTCGTAGGTCTCGTAATCGTAGGCGGTGCTACGCTTGTCCACCTTGGTGCGAATGCCATCGAGCACGGGCACGGTCGCGGCCTGCGACACGTCGAGCGCGCGGGCGTCATTCATAAGGATGTCGATGGCGTGGCGCAGCAGGGCCGTCTCCGCTTGGCGACGAGCTTGGCCATCCAGGCTGCCCAGCGAGCGATCGGGCAACGCCTCGGCAACGGCAAGCATGGCCTTGACCGCCGTCACGGGCTTGTCGCGCCACAGTGCCTGGAACACGTCCGAGACCACACACGGTACGTTCTTAAACCAGTTTTCGTCGCTCGCCGCCTTGCGTGCGCCCCTCACCTGGCCTTGCACGCTCTGCAGCAGGCTCTTAGCGCCCGCGGTAGTCTTGCTACGCGAGAGACGCATATTCTTATCGAAGATACGGGCATTGGCGGCATCAGCGCCCGAAAGCGGGCTGTAGATCCAGTCGGTAAGCTCCGGCGCGGGCCACCACTCGGTCTTTGACGCCACACCCTCATCGGCCGCCTTCATGCGCTCGATCAAGCTGGCAAGCGCCGCAAACTGCCTGCCCGCAATGGATTGGGAAAACGCCGTGAATTCAGTTGTCTCGGCAGCGATATGACGAGCCGCCAGACGAGAGGCGAGCTCACCGAACAGCTGGGGTGCCCGGGCAGAAACAACGAGCACGCGTACGGGGTCGGCGGAGAGGCCGGCGGTATCGTCGGCCCCGAAACCCTGGCACGCTTTTACCAGATCATCAATTGCGTCCGCATAAGCATGAGCACGGGCGTGGGGGCCAGCGACCTCAATAAAGGCAGGCTGAGCGGTAGCTCCACAAGCGGCATCAGACGCGACGGCGTCCTCCCCCAGCGGCGCGACCTCAAACAGCACACCGCTGGCATCAAATGCCGCGGCAAGTTCCTCGCGCATCGCCGCCTGCTCGCGAGCAAGCAGCACGACGACCTCTCCCCCACTGTTCGCCACAGCAGACAGCAGCTCGAGCAGACCGTGCGTAAACGACGTGACGCCGCGTACACAGACGGCACGGGCGCACGCCGGCAGATTATCGGCCAGAGCGCCGGCCATAATGTCAGCCGCCTCGCAGGGCTCGACCATATCTCGACGGTCCAAACCGCCCGCGTAGGCACGCAAAAGCTCGAACACACGAGCCTCGGCATCGCTTTTTGGCTCAGGCCGGCAATTGTTGCCACGGCATCGCTCGGCAGCTGTCCCCGCCACACCTGGCAGCACATCGCGGGCCATGCGCGCAAGCATGCGCACCGTGCCCTGGCTGCGCGAAAGCGGCTGCAGGTCGACATCATCGAGACGCGTGACCATGTCCGAAAACAGCATCTGGCGCTGCAGGTTGTCGACGAAACCGCGCCCGTCGCCCAAAAGCTCCCAAAGCGAGCGAAGCCACGACGCGGGCGTCTTGTAATCGATGCCCAGCGAAACGCCGGCTTCCGCCGCATCATGACGGCACAGGTCGAGCTCGGCAAACGTTGGCGCCAGCAGCACGGCACGCCCGTGGCGGGCAATAAGGTCGGCAAGCAGCGCCGACTCGGCATCGCTCAAATCCGTGCCGGCATTAGTGGTATAGATTCGAACAGGCATGGTCCTCCACTCAAACTGTTCGCAATAATCAATGCATCCATCCTACCCGCCCAAGCGGACACATTGCCACCGCAGCTTCATCTTTTGGCGCTTTGGAGACAAGTCGCTTTGCACCGCATTGGTGCAAAGGGGGCAGACTCGTCCGTTGGTGCAAAGGGGACAGGCTCGCTTGCACCAATTATTCGGCATATAAAAACCGCCCCCGGAGGAGCGGTTTTTCACAATTCGTTTTGCCGCGGCCTATTCGCCATCCTCCAGCTTAATGAGGATCTTGCGGTAGCCACCGTACTCGCCGTTGAGCGCCTTGGATACACGGCTCACCGTGGTGGACGAAGCGCCGGTACGGACCTGAACCTCGACATAGGGCTCGCCCTCGTCCAGGTAGCGCGCGACCTGCAGACGCTGCGATAGATCGCAAATCTCGCGCGGCGTGCAGATATCGGTCAAAAACGCTTGGATATCTTTCTCGTCGTCCAAAAGACTAAATGCGTGGACTAGCTGCTTGACATCAGGCTTGTCAAACATGTTCTCGATATTCATCGATCACCGCCAAACCCGCCAAAAGGCATCGAAGTTGATACTGGCACCGGGCATCGTTCGCCCATTCAATGCAATAGGGCAACGCATGTAGCTTTTGCCCGTAGCAGTTTAGCACACCACCAAACTAAAGTGACAAGACTCTCTGTCAGCGGCGCGTTTTTTAGGACGAACGCCGTTTTGAAACCGAATGCGCACGCAAGCTCCACGAATATCTGAGACAATGGGCGCCCAACGCAGAGGCGCACGCCAAGGCAACCATCCGATTCGCCGCGGCAAACGAGCTTACGCGCCACCAACACGTCACGCGCACCGGAAAGGAACCCACCATGCGCTTCTTGCTCAACTGGCTTTTGACCTCAATCGCTATCGCGATCGCCACGTTCCTCGTCCCCGGCATTCAGCCCTTCGGCATGGCCGACGCCTGGGTCTGCTTTGCCTTTGTGGGACTGTTCCTCAACGTCGTCGACTCGCTCGTCAAGCCGCTCCTGACGGTCATCTCGCTGCCGCTCACCATTATCACGCTGGGTATTTTTCAGCTTGTAGTCAACAGCTTTATGCTCGAGCTTGCCAGCTACCTATCGGTAAATCTGCTGGGAGCGGGCATCTCCATTGCCAGCTTTGGGTCGGCCTTTATGGGTAGCATTTTGGTGTCCATCACTCGAAGCATCTTCGACAGCATCGCCAGGAACTAAAGCAACCGGATACGGACCGCCATAACACGCCAAAACGAAGGCCGTCCATCGCAACGATGGACGGCCTTCGCCTTTGTCAAGCCTCAGAGGACAAAAGAATCTACCATTTCTACCCCGTCCCCAAATGGCTGGTGGGGCTAGATGACGTAGTCGTAGCCCCCGTTGGGGGCGACGAGCGCATCGAGCGTCACACCGTCGAGGTAGTCGTTGATGAGCTTGTCCAGGTTCTTCCACACGTCGAGCGTGGGGCACTCATCAGATCGCGAGCAGCCCTTGCAGTCGCCATCCAGGCAGGCGACCGGCGCCAGGCTGCCCTCGGTCAGGCGCAAGATCTCTCCCACCGTGTACTGCTCGGGCGGGCGCGTGAGCACGTAGCCGCCGCCCTTGCCGCGCATGCCCGAAAGCATGTTGGCGCGCACGAGCGTAGCCAAGATGTTCTCGAGATATTTCTCGGAAATCCCCTGTCGCGCCGCGATCTCTTTGAGCGGGATGCGACCGGCCGCCTGGTGCTCGGCCAGGTCGACCATAACGCGCAGGGCGTACCTGCCCTTAGTAGAAACCAACATATATAGTGCTGCCTTTCGGTCTTTTAATCCGTTGAAATTCTAGCCGAAAAATTGGCTTTGAAAATACCCATTCCAGTCAAGGTGGTTAATCGGCTCGTAATAATCTCCTATTTCCTATTGCATTACTAGGCTTTAGTGTCTACTATGCTTGCCAACAGCTAAACAAACAACCTATAAGGTTTATGGGTTTAGCTACTAGGCCACCGTAAAACCACACGGTATCCAGTCATTTGAACACTTTGGAGGTTCACCATGAGCAAGGTTTATACGTCCATCGATCAGCTTATCGGCCACACCCCGCTTTTGGAGCTCACTCACTTTGAGGCCGATGAGGACCTCAAGGCCCGCGTGCTCGTCAAATTGGAATACTTCAACCCCGCCGGGTCCGTTAAAGACCGCGTCGCCAAGAACATGATTGACGAGGCAGAGAAGGCCGGCAAGCTCGTGCGCGGCGGCGACTATACCATCATCGAGCCCACGAGCGGCAACACCGGCGTCGGCATCGCCTCGGTGGCGGCGGCTCGCGGCTACAAGGTGATCATCACCATGCCCGAAACCATGTCCGTCGAGCGCCGCAAGCTTATGCAGGCATACGGCGCACAGCTCGTGCTCACCGACGGCTCCAAGGGCATGAAGGGCGCCATCGCCAGGGCCGAGGAGCTGCAGAAGGAGACTCCCAACAGCATCATCGCCGGCCAGTTTGTGAACCCCGCCAACCCCGCCATCCATAAGGCCACGACCGGCCCCGAGATCTGGGACGACACCGACGGCAAGGTCGACATCTTCGTCGCCGGCGTTGGCACCGGTGGCACCGTGACCGGTGTGGGCGAGTTCCTCAAGGAGCAGAACCCCGAGATTCAGGTTGTCGCCGTCGAGCCCGCCACCTCCCCGGTACTCTCCAAGGGCCAGGCCGGTCCGCACAAGATTCAGGGCATCGGTGCCGGCTTTGTGCCCGATGTCCTCGACACCCAGGTCTATGACGAGATCATCCCCGTCGAGAACGACGACGCCTTTGCCACCGGCCGCGCCGTGGGCCACAAGGAGGGCGTGCTCGTGGGCATTTCGTCCGGTGCCGCCGTGTGGGCCGCGCTGCAGCTAGCCAAGCGCCCCGAGAACGAGGGCAAGACCATCGTGGCACTGCTCGCCGATACCGGTGAGCGCTACCTGTCCACGGCACTGTTCCAGGACTAGAGCCTTTTTTCCCATAGGTTGAGCTCAGGGACGAGCCTGCCTCCTCTCTCCCGGCGGTCTGAGCCCATCCCGTCAGGGTGTCCCACGAGACGTCCGAACTTGCTACAATGTCTGCGGCGCGGAACCAGCCTCCCGCGCCGCTTTTCTTTTTTGGCCACATGCCACCAAGGAGAACCTCCCCATGCACAACAAGCGCGTGCTCGTCGCCATGAGCGGCGGCGTCGATTCCAGCGTGACTGCCTATCTGCTCAAGTGCCAAGGCTACGAATGCGTCGGTGCCACTATGCGCCTCACCTGCCCTGCGCCCGATCCCGTCACGGGCATGAGCAAGGTCGACCGTGACATCGCCGATGCAAAGGCCGTCGCCGATCGCCTGGGGATACCTCACCATGTGCTCGACCTGCAGCAGGCCTTCGACCGCAACGTTATCGAGCGCTTCGTGACCGCCTACCAGGAGGGGCTGACGCCCAACCCGTGCATCATCTGCAACCGCCATATTAAGTTTGGCGCGCTGCTCGACGCGGCACTCGATATGGGCTGCGACTACATTGCCACGGGTCACTATGCCAAAACGAGCCAAGCGCCCGATGGCACCTGGCAGCTGCACCGCGGCGAAGACTCCAAGAAGGACCAGAGTTACTTTTTGTATTCGCTCACGCAAGAGCGCCTGGCACGCACAATCTTTCCGCTGGCAGGGTTGGACAAAGAGCGCGACGTGCGCCGCATTGCCGCCGAGCAGGGCTTCATCAACGCCAAGAAGGCCGAGAGCGAGGATATCTGTTTTATCACGGACGGCGACTACGCGGGCTATATCGAGCGCCGCTGTGGGCATGCCGCCGAGCCAGGCGATATTGTATGGCGCGACGGCAGCGTGGTCGGACGCCACAACGGCGCACTGCGCTATACCGTCGGCCAGCGCAAGGGCCTGGGCGTCGCGATGGCGCGCCCCGTGTATGTAACGGGCGTCGATGCCGCCAACAACATTGTGCATCTGGGCGAGGCTGAGGACCTGACGGCGACAGCACTCACGGCCAACGACTGGATCTGGAGTGCCCCTGCCGACCGCATGGAGGCAGAGCTCACGTCCGGCGACATTCGCGTGGGCACCAAGTACCGTTACCGTCAAAAGGACCAGGCAGCGACCCTTACACGTGGCGCCGACGGACAGATGCTTCTGACCTTTGACGAGCCGCAGCGCGCCGTCGCCCCCGGCCAGGCCGTTGTAGTCTACCGCGGCGATGTCGTCCTGGGCGGCGGCACGGTAACTGCCGCCATCAAGTAGCCGCAGGATTATCGCCGCACGTGTCGAAGCACTTCAACAGCAGCATTCACCTCGATTACGCGACGCTCGAGGCCGCGGCAAATGGACTCGAGCCGGCCCTCCGCTGTGGCCCATTCGCTCTGCGAAAGAATCTCGATCGCCTCATCAACAAATCCGTTGAGCCGCGATGAATCGAACCAATCGAGTGAGTCCGCAAGCGCCAGCTGGACGGAAGGGTCGGGCCCAAACGGCTTAGCAGAAAACCCAAACTCCCCAGCTGCGAGCACGGCAGTTGGTACGTTATACCACAGGCAGTTGCCGCTATCGAACAGCGGAGCAGGCCTTATCTCCAGGGTGTCGACATTGCGGATGATGCCGAAGTTTCGCCAATGGCGATCGCTGTTGGCCAAAAGGGCATCGCAGACAATCATCTGCGACATAGACCTTCTCACGGCAGCCTCGTCTGCTCCATGCTTACCAAGAAAGCGGCAGTACCGGTCGTATGTCGAGTTTCCCCGCTGGCTACCAAGTGCGCCCTTAACGTAAACAGCCGGAACGTATTCCTCGCGGCCGTCAAGAAAGTCGTCGCACAGACACACAGGGCCATCGAACATTCGCTCAACCGTATAAGGAACAAACTCGCCCTCCGACAGCAAGCGACGATGTAGAGCCGTTGCAACCGCCTCGTTAAAGGGACGCTGATCGTCCATGCCGCAACCTTTAGCCAAAACGCGAATGCCGTTTCGGATCATCCACGATTTAGGGAGCTCGCCCTCGGACGTGTTATCCGGATTTTTAAGACCGATGCCCTCCAGCCAACCCGAACGTCCCTCGGGCGCCGATCGCTCAAAATCATTCTCGAAGTAATTGAGGTTTCGCCATTTGAGCCCGTCGCATTCTGCCGGCCGCAGCCAATAGCAATCCGAAAGCGAGAGGCCCAGGCACCGAACCGGAACCTCGATGCCACTGGCAATTCCCAGTTCACGATAGCGCGAGACGAGTCCGGGGCGAACATCGGGCACCGACCGATGGCTCCACCACACGTTGAGCTCCCGTTTATTCACCGTAGGAGAAGAGCTCGAGCACGTGCCAAACGGCATTCGTTGTGCATCGAGGACCTCCGCGATTTCGAAGGGAAATTCGCGCGACGGATCAAATGAGACATGCGCGACCTCATGGTCGGCCGACATCAGCGTAAACTTGCGCCCCACATCGGCCGCAGGACGGCGTCCACGTTTGCGGACCTTTTGATAAGCGACCGCGGAATTGTACTCGACCATCTTCCGTCCGCCCACAATATCGCACGCGAGCGTTCCCGATGCGGCAAGTTGAGATATGCGGGCTTTCGTAACGCCCAGCAGGCGGGCAGCATCACCCATAGACAAGTACTCAGACGTATCCATACACCGCATCACCTCGTTAAGTAATTTACACGTTTAGTTAATAGATTACATACATCATTATACTAAACAACCCAAAGCGAAAAAAAGCCCGAGAAATCGGGCTTTAGCGATTGGTCAGCCGAGTCGCAAGCTGCTCCCCTAGCGCTGAACGTAGGCGCGAACCAGCTCGTAGGTATTGCGCACGCCGTCGATGTGGCTGCGCTCGTAGTTGTGGCTCGCGTACACGCCGGGGCCGATCAGGCCGTGACGGATGTCGTAGCCGGCGGAAAGCGTGGCCTCGACGTCCGAGCCGTAATGCGGGTAAACGTCGATGGCGTAATCGAGCTCGAGCTCGCGCGCGATATTGGACAGCGTGGTCACCAGATCGTAGTTGTAGGGACCGCCCGAATCCTTGGCGCAAATCGACACCATGCGCTCGGTGCAGCCCAGGTCGTCGCCCACGCAACCCATGTCAACGCTGATCATCTCGCGCGTGTCGGCCGGCACAAAGGCGCCACCGTGGCCGACCTCCTCGTACACCGTAAAGAGCAGCGACACCTTGCGCGAAAGCGACACCTCGCCAGCGGCGACGGCACGCGCCAAACCCAGCAAAATGGAGGCCGACAGCTTGTCGTCCAAGAAGCGGCTCTTAATATAGCCGCTCTCCGTCACCGTGGTGCGCGGATCCATAGCGATGATGTCGCCCGTCTGAATGCCCAGCTCAAGCACGTCATCCTTGCTGTCGACATTCTCATCGAGCAGGATTTCCATGTTCTTCTCGATGGTCTTGACCGGCTCGTCGGCCACGTGCGCCGAAGGCTCGGTATTGAGGACCACACCCGTGTACACATTGCCATCGCGCGTGTAGACGGTGCAGTTCTCGCCATCGGCCGTAGACCACTGATGCCCGCCGAGCGTCGTGGGACGCAGGCGACCATTGTCCTTAATGGAGCGCACCATGGCGCCCAGGGTATCGACATGGCTCGCCAACACAAGCGGCTCGCCCTCGCCGCCAAGCTCAACCAGCACGTTGCCCTTATTGGAACGCTCGGGGCCAAAGCCCATATCGCGCAACGTTTCCATTAGATAATCAGTCGCCGCACGGGTATAGCCCGTAGGCGAAGCAATAGAAGTCAGCGTCTTAAGCTGTCCCGCGATATAGGAGAGCGTCTCCTCTAGAGAAGCATCAATATTAGAAGCCATATGCGTCCTTCCAAGTAAAACTAAGACCGAGTCCCGATTTTAACCGTTCTGCACGGTCAATGCCCTAGGAGCCGAGCCGCCTCCCGACGTCCCCGCACCGGTTTTGTGCACGCGCACGTCTTACAATCCCAATCTTGCATAAATCCTATCGGTATCTGCATAGAAATGAGGAATCTTTTTGCTTCGTCTCAGGGTACCCCACCTTGGGCCGTGCAAAAAACGGAGTATTCAGCACCGTGGGCCCCAACGACCCCATCGCGAACGACAAAACGACGCGGTTACAGCAGTGTTGCAGGTCGTCGCAAAGCAGAAACTCAGTAACAACCCCCTCCACTCATCGATAGCCCGCCCACAATGGCTGTCGATGGGCGCCTGTGGGCCACTACGGACCCTTCAAAACGTTATGCATTTTTAAGAGCTTGCTGAATACTCCCAAAAATGCACGCTGGGAAGTGCACCACCTATCCGCAGCGGGCAGCATGCTTTAGTTTTACCCGTCCCAAGACATCGACGCAGCACAAAAAGCCCCGCCGTGCGTAGCGCGGCGGGGCTAGCGGCAAGTCAAAAGACCATACGCCTACGGGCGAAGGACCACCAAACTGGGCTAGGCAGCCGGGCAGATCTTCTTGAAGAGCTCGATGACATCGTCGAGCGTCGCCTCGCGCGGGTTGCCCGGGAAGCAAGCGTCGGCCATGGCGTCCTTGGCCAGGACCTCGATCTCGTCAGCCTTCATGGCCTCGCAGACGTGCGGGATGTTCACGTCAGCGGAGAGCTGCTTAACGGCGGCGATAGCGGCGTCGGCAGCCTCATCGGTGCTCATGCCCGTGGTGTCAACGCCCATGGCGACGGCGACCTTGGCCAGGCGCTCGGCGCAAACCGGCTTGTTGAACTCCATGGCAATCGGCAGCAGCATGGCGCAAGCGACGCCGTGCGGGGTGTCGTAGTGGGCGGACAGGGTGTGAGCCATGGCGTGATCGATGCCCAGGCCAACGTTAGAGAAGCCCATGCCGGCAACATACTGACCAAGAGCCATGCCCTCGCGGCCGGAGCCGGGCTGGCCGGACTTGGCCTCGGCAACGGAGTCGCGCAGGTTCTCGCTGATCAGCTTGATGGCCTCAAAGTGGAACATGTCGGAGAGCTCCCAAGCGCCCTTGGTGGTGTAGCCCTCGATGGCGTGGGTCAGAGCGTCCATGCCGGTGGAGGCGGTCAGGCCGGCGGGCATGGAAGCCATCATGTCGGGGTCGACGACGGCGACCTCGGGGGCGTCGTTGGTGTCGACGCACACGAACTTGCGGACCTTCTCGGGGTCGGTGATGACGTAGTTGATGGTCACCTCAGCAGCGGTACCGGCGGTCGTCGGCACGGCGATGGTGAACACGGCGTGGTTCTTAGTGGGAGCAACGCCCTCGAGGCTGCGGACATCGGCGAACTCGGGGTTGTTGATGATGATGCCGATGGCCTTGGCAGTGTCCATAGAGGAGCCGCCACCGACGGTCACGATAGCATCAGCCTCGGCGGCCTTGAAGGCCTCGACGCCGTCCTTGACGTTCTGGATAGTGGGGTTGGGCTTGATCTCGGAGTAGAGGCTCCAAGCGATGCCGGCGGCATCGAGCTCGTCGGTCACCTTAGCGGTAACGCCAAACTTGACCAGATCGGGGTCGGAGCAGACGAAAATCTTCTTGTAGCCGCGACGCTGGAGCTCGCCGGGGATCTCCTTGATGGCGCCGGAACCATGATAAGAAATGGTGTTGAGAACGAAACGATTAGCCATTGATAGCCTCCCATCGTGTGCGGGGCACCCATTACGCCCCACGCTATAAGTCCCATCCTAACGCTTTTGAAGCGAAAAACGCGTGAGAACGTCAGATTATTTAAAGCGTTTCAACAACTGGTATCGTCACCGCCTGACCACTAAACAAAAAAGGGGCGGCCGAGATGACCGCCCCCTCCCCATTATTGATCAGTGTGGCAAGGGGTCAGCCCCTTGCCACATCCTGCCACTATTTTTGGCAGGCCTCTTTCCAATCTTCGCAGGCGCGCTTCCAGCGAAAACGCAGGTCGCGCTCGCGGTCGATAAACATGATGGCAAACGCCACGAACAGCAGCACGCTCGCCACCGCAATAGCGTGCAGCCCCATGCGCTCAATACACCAGTTTCCCAGCACAGCGCCAAACACAAAGGTAAAGATCACGCCAAAGTACAGCAGGCCGTTTTCCAAAAAGCCGCGCTTGTGGGTGATGATGTAGTCGTCCACGTTTTGCAGCGCATTGCGCAGGTTACCGATGCACATGGTCGTGGCAATGCCGTGACCGTGGATCTTGCGGAAGCTCTCGACCTGCATACCGCAGGCAAACGAGATGAGGCAGTTGGCGAGCAAGTTGTAGCCGCCACCGGGGATAAAGCTCACGCCCAGCAAGATGACGGCTTCAAAGAACACCGTCACCTGGCGCCAGTGAATCACGCTGCCAAACCGTTCGTGTACCAGGTCGGCAAGCATAATGCCCACGGCAAACGACACCACAGGGAAGAAATAGCGCCCCGCGAGCGCCCAATTGCCCTCCGAGATACTCACGCCCACCAGCAAGATGTTGCCCGTCTGCGCGTTGGCGAAAACATGGTCGCGCCCAATGTACGAATAAACGTCCATAAAGCCACCGGCGAGCGCCAAGATGATGCCCAGCTCAATAGACTCCGATATCTGTTTGGCACGCTGCATCGTCGTGCGCCCTCCTTGTTGACGACCCTCTCGTGCGTTGGCGGAAACATAGCCGCCGTTCATACTGTAACCCATTGACAACATGGCGCGCCCGCGAGACGGCTTCCCCAACGCGCAGATACACCGTCTGGAAACAAACGGCGTGCGCGGCATCCACACCCGACGCCTCGTGTACTCCACCAGTCTTTTTAGCCCCGTCCCAAAAAGACTGGTTACAATTACGTGCAGCATACAAACACCGGGAGGAATCGTGGCAAAAAAGCCCCAGGACGCTCAGCACAACCAGCACGGCAAGCATGCCCAACGCGGCCAGCAGCAAAAGCGTGGAAGCAAAGCCCAGGGCTCGCGCCCCGCGCATGCCCCGGCAGCGCTTGTCCGCCCCTGGCGCCCGGGCCGCGATAAGTTCCTCCCCGTCAGCCGCGCCGACATGGATGCGCGCGGCTGGGACCAGTGCGACTTTGTCTACATCTGCGGCGACGCCTACGTGGACCATCCCAGCTTTGGCATGGCCATCATCAGCCGCGTCCTCGACGCGCACGGCTACAAGGTGGGCATCATCTGCCAACCCGACTGGACCGACCCCGCCAGCATCACCGTGCTCGGCGAGCCGCGCCTGGGCTTTCTCGTCAGCGCCGGCAACATGGACTCCATGGTCAACCACTATTCGGTGACCAAGCACCGCCGCCACACCGACGCCTATACCCCCGGTGGCGAGGAGGGACACCGCCCCAACCGTGCCGTCACGGTCTACGGCAACCTCATCCGCCAGACATTCAAGGACGCCCCCATCATCATCGGCGGCATCGAGGCAAGCCTGCGTCGCTTGGCCCACTACGACTACTGGCAGGACAAGCTCAAGCGCTCGGTACTGCTCGACTCGGGCGCCGACATCCTCATCTACGGCATGGGCGAGCACGCGATTGTCGAGATCGCCGACGCGCTCGACGCGGGACTGCCCGTCGATCAGATTACCTATATCAACGGCACCGTCTACCGCACGGGTTCGCTCGACGAGGTCTACGACTATGACCTGCTGCCCAGTTGGGACGACCTTACCGCCGACAAGCTCAACTACGCGCGCAGTTTTAACGTGCAGCAGCAGAATATGGACCCCATCACCGGACATCGCCTGGTAGAGCCCTACCCCAACAGCGTCTATGTGGTGCAGAACCCGCCGTCGGCGACGCTCACCACCGACGAGATGGACGAGGTGGCCGAACTCCCCTACGCACGCGATTGGCATCCCGATTACGACGCGGCGGGCGGCGTGCCGGCCTTTGCCGAGATCAAGTTTTCCATTAGCTCCAACCGCGGCTGTTTTGGCGAGTGCTCGTTTTGCGCGCTCACCTTCCACCAGGGTCGCGTGCTGCAGATGCGCAGCCACGACTCGATCATGCGCGAGGCCGAGCTGCTCACGCGCGATCCCGAGTTTAAGGGCTATATCAACGACGTGGGCGGGCCGACGGCCAACTTTAGCCGTCCCGCCTGCGACAAGCAGCTCAAGCACGGCGTATGCAAGAACAAGCGCTGCCTGTGGCCGAGCGTGTGCAAGAACATGGTGGTCGACGAGAGCGGCTACACCCAGCTGCTGCGCGACCTGCGCCAGCTGCCGGGCGTCAAGAAGGTCTTTGTCCGCAGCGGCATCCGCTTCGACTACACCATGGCCGATGCCTCGGACGAGTTTTTGCGCGAGCTGCTAGAGCACCACGTCTCGGGCCAGCTACGCGTAGCACCCGAGCACGTGAGCGACGCGGTGCTGTCCGTGATGGGCAAACCGAGCCGAGCCGTCTACGACGCATTCTGCCGTAAATTTGAACGCTTGAACCGCGAGTACGGACTCAAGCAGTACGTGGTGCCGTATCTGATCTCGAGCCACCCCGGATCGACGATGAAGGAAGCCGTGGACCTTGCCGAGGCCGTGCGAGACATGGGCTACATGCCCGAGCAGGTGCAGGACTTCTACCCCACGCCGTCCACCATGTCGACGTGCATGTACTACACCGGCGTGGACCCGCGCACCATGGAGCCGATCTATGTGGCGCGCGACCCGCACGAGAAGGCCATGCAGCGCGCGCTCATCCAGTATCGCAAGCCCGAGAACTACAAGCTCGTGCGCGAGGCGCTAGAGAAAGCCGGGCGTCGCGATTTGATCGGCTACACCAAGCATTGCCTGATCCGCCCCGTGCCGCCACGCCCGGGCGAGACATCTGCCGGCGGCGGACATGGCACCGGCAAGAAGGGCGGCAAGGCCCACGGTGGCGCTGGCGGCGCTGGGGCCAAGGGACCCAAGGGCAGCAAGGGCCACGGCGGCATGTCGCGCGCGCAGAACACCGCCGGGCGCAACCGCGCAGCTCAGGGGCGTCAGGGCGCCAACGGAGGCGGTCGCCGCAACTAAGGCAGCAGTGCGCTCGCTGCATCCATACCACACGCGTGGCGCAGCGAGCGCATTGCCTCAACGTGGATGACGCCGGCGATGGCAACCGTGGCCACCACGTCGACCGGCGTGTTCACAAACCACAGCAGGCCCATGAGATACGACCCGGCATTAAAGGCAAAGTGCAGCAGGATCGTGTAGCGGAGCTTTCCGGTCGTCACGAGCACCCAACCAAAGATGAGGGCGGCGGCACCCGCGTAGCAACCCTGCACCCAATTCATGTGCATAAAACCGAAGATTGCCGCCTGCAGCACAATCGCCGCGGCGACACCCCACGTGCTTGGGGCCGCCCAGGGCACTATGGCGCCGTCTTGCGCACTCGCACGACGCCGGCGCTTCCAGAGCGGACGGCACTGGGGATTAAACGCACGCAGCGAAAACTCAAAGATAACACCGCGCACCAGGAGCTCTTCGCAAAACGGCGCGCCGAGCACCGTGGTCAGGACGGCAAGAGGACTGGTATCGCCCATGCCCGTTTCCTCGACAAGCTCGCTGTAGTCGGCCGCGGCATCGGGCAACAGCGACAGCACGGCGTCGGTCACGTAGCTAACGACCACCTGCAGGGCAAGACCGATCACGATAACGCAGGCGATGCGTTTCCACGCCCCACGCGCTCCCCCGCTGAGCGGATGCTCGCTTTGCGAGCGCGCCATAAACGAGCGCGGCCACAGATAACGCCACCACAGCAGCGCCATCAAAAACGACGCCGTCTGAGCGGCGGCCTGAAGCAATTGAATGTCGAGGTCATCGATCGAAAAACCCATGAACACCGATGCGACGCCAAGGGCGGAGAACAAAACGACGCTCAGGGCAATATCGACAGCGACGACGCCAAAACAGGCAAGCGCCCAAATCATCGCATTGAGCATGCCGACCTCCTCAAAACCCGGCACTGAGGGACGTTCCTTAACTGCCGGCAGACAAGGAACGTCCCCAAGTACCGGCAGTTTGGGACAGTCATTGTTGATGAGAATCGGGTGCAGTGCCAAAGGCCCCGTTGGGCGAAATGTCGAACGGGAAGGTGCCGCAGCGATTGAACGCGGCGATAAACATGCGGATGGCGTTGGACGGCGTGGTGCCCACGAGCTGGGTTGCCGCCGCGAAGGCCGCCTTTTCCTCGGGCAAGACCTTCGCGACAACCGGGGTCATGTGTTCTGCCATGGCGCTTCCTTTTTGAAACAACGGTAGTGCGGATAGATGCGGGCCACGCGGCTGGGCGACGGGCTGTGAAGGCAACCCGATTGGCCCGCATCTGGAGTTTGTTTCTGCGGCGTTGGTATTACTTGGTATTCCTGAGTTATACCCGGCAGATAGAATACCACACCCGGTCCCATGGGGACGGAGAAAAGACGGATTATTTTGTTGCTGGGTAAGTATTTAGAGCGTGATGATGTCCGAGATATCGAGGGCCTAAGCGTCGGCGTATGGCGCGCCCAGGCTGAGTATCCGACGCATGGCGCCCTATTGTCTTGCATAATTTCGCTTATGCCATGCATAAAAAGACGGGGGCGCCCCTTCCCACCCCAACGTACCCCCGCTTGTACCGTGCAAAAACCGGAGTTTTCAGCATCGCGGCCCCCGCAGGCGGTGCCGCAAATCGTGGACGCCGCGCGATTGGCGTCGTTTTGGGGCACGGCGCGACGCGAAACGCGCGTTATCGCCGCGCCGGACGCCGTCAGCCAACCCAAATCGACTGCCGAAGGATCCCGCTGGCTCAAAAAGACGATTCCGGCGCGTATGCAGTCACCCCGGGTTGCTGAAAACTCCCTAAAATGCACGGCGCGCCCCGGGGGACCCGTGCGCGCCACGAAAAACACGCCCGCATCCAAAAGAATGCGAGCGCGAAAGCCGGATGGCGGCAAGGGCGCCAGGCAGCGGGCGAAATCCCCGGCGTGTCCGCCCGGGCACCGCAGCCGCCGCGCGTCAGCAGAAAACCTCATGCCCTGCGTTGATGTCGGCCCCCGCATACGCGAATCTCCAACTAGGTCGATAGCCCGTATCCCTTGCCGCGACCGTCTCCGTGCGTTTCCACGAAGAAGACTCGCCCCAACTAATACTGAGCCCACTAAAAGGGCCCCGAGCATAGTCTGCTCGAGGCCCAAACTCGTGTCGCCTTACCGCGCGACGCGTATGTTACTTGCGCTTGCCGCCGCCGTCACCGGGGCGACGGGAGCTGCCGCCGCGCTTGCCGCCACGGCTGTTGCCATAGCTGCCACGGTTATCGCGACCGCCGGCACGGCCACCACGGGAGCCGGCCTGGTTGCCGCCGCGACCGCCACGGTGGCCGCCGCGACGCTCTTCGCGGGTATCGTCGTAGTTGCGCCAGTCATCGCGACGATCTCGACGGGCACGCGGGTCGCGACGATCGCGCGACTCGCCAGAACGGCCGGCGCCACTGCGGCCGCCATTGCCGCGAGCATCCTCGCGACGCTCACCGCCGCGGCCGCCGCGCTCGTCATCGCGACCGGAACGACGACGGTCGCCCGCGCCGCGCTTGCCGCCGCGCGAGCCACGGCCCTCGTCCTCGCGCTCAACACGGCGACGACCGCCGCGGTCCTCGTCCTCGCGGCGACGGCGATGTGCCTCGCCCTGGAACTGTTTGGCACGGCGCTCGGCACGGTTGCCGCGCGGGGCCGGCTCGACGGCACCAGCACCGGCACGCTCCTCGGCAGCCACCTCGCGGGCCACGCTCTCCACGGCCTCGTCCACGCGAGCCTGAATGCCCTCGCGCACGCGGGTCTTGCCGCCGCGCTTGGGACGGCTCGGGCGCTCGCTGTCGCCGCGACGCTCATCGCGACCACGGTTGGAACGACCGGCCACATCGCCGTAATCGTCGCCGTTGCGTTTGCCGTCGCGACGCGCCTGCTCAAGCTTCTTCTTGCTCTTGGACTTGCCGCGCTTGGTCTTCTTCTTCACCTTAAAGGCCGCAGGGTCGCGCTCGGGATCAACCGCGGGCGGATTGGGGCCCACGTGCAGGTCGCCGGCCTCGTAGATGTCGGCGGTCTTGTCCATGAGCTTCTCGATCTCGTAGAACTCATCCACGTCCTGCTCGGTCACAAACGTGATGGCCCAGCCCAGCTCGCCGGCGCGGCCCGTACGGCCAATACGGTGGATGTAGTCGGTCGGCTCGGCCGGCACGTCAAAGTTCACGACGTAGCGCACGTCGCTGATGTCGATGCCGCGGGCGAGCACATCGGTTGCCACCAGCACGTCGACGGTGCCGTCGCGGAAGGCCGAAAGCGCGCGCTCGCGCTGGGCCTGGCTGCGGTTGCCATGAATCGCGGCAGCCTTGATACCCTTGCGCTCCAGACGACGGCAGCAGCTGTCGGCACGGTGCTTGGTGCGCATAAAGACGATGGTGCGCTCCGGGCCTTCCTTTTTGAGGAACTCGGGCAGCAGGTTGTTCTTGGCCTCGATGGACACCGGGAACACAAACTGGTCGACGGTGTCGGCGGTCGATGTGGCGGGCGCGATCTCCACGCGGGCCGGGTCGCTCACCAGATCGGTGATCTCGCCCACGGCCTCCTCGTCGAGGGTCGCCGAGAACAGCAGCGTCTGGCGCTCGGCCGGCGTCTCGCGCACAATACGGCGAACGGCGGGCAAAAAGCCCATGTCGAGCATGCGATCGGCTTCGTCGAGCACCAGCACCTTGACCTCGTCCAGGTGGCAAGCGCCCTGCTCGATCAGATCGACCAGACGGCCCGGCGTTGCGACCAGGATGTCGCAGCCGTACTTGAGGGCAGCGGTCTGCGGCTTGTAGCTCACGCCGCCCACAACGGTCACGGCAACATGGCCGGTGACGTCGGCGATCTTGCTCGCGACCTCGTCGATTTGCTGGGCGAGCTCGCGCGTAGGGGTGATGACGAGCATCACGGGGCCGCGGCCGTTGCCCTCGGGCTTTTTAGCACCGCGACGACGGTTACGGCCGCCGCGCTCGCGCACAGGTTTGGGAGGAGCGATGTGCTCCAGATTGTTCATGGTCGGCAGCAAAAAGGCGGCCGTCTTGCCGGTGCCGGTCTGAGCGGCGGCAAGCAGGTCGCGGCCCTCGAGCACCACGGGGATCGAACCGGCCTGCACGGGCGTCGGCGCCGTGTAACCCAGGTTCTCGATGGCACGAAGTATCTCGTCCGAAAGACCCAGCTCGTCAAAGGCGGGCAGGTTTTCGGTAGCGGACTCGACGGTCTCGGCGGCGCTGGCCTCGTCGGCCGCATCGAAGGCAGCCTGGGCCATGGCCTCGCGGGTCTCGTCCAGGATCTCGGCGTCGGTGACGTCGGATACAGAATTACGCATATGTTGTTGTTCCTTATCTGCACGCGCAAGGGGCACGGCATGCGGCCGCGCGGGCGTGCTTGGTAGTGCGCTAGTACATACAAAAACGGGTGCGCACAGAGAGGACGTTGCTCAGCACGCTGGCGATCGCTTTGGCAGCCATATCACGCGCCGTCCAGACGCAGCAGCTCTAAGCGATGGAGCAGATTCGCCGCGGGTTAGTATACCTGCACTCCGTATGCCCCCACGTAAACCACAGATGACGAGGCGGGAGGAGCGGGTTTGGGCCAATTGTCTCAATCTGTAACAGTTACGAGGCAAAACCAGGCCTACACGTTACGAATCGAGACAAACCAAAACCTCGCAAAACAACATCTCGATCTGTAGCAGATAGAGGTCATTTCCCCTGCCAGATGTTACAGATCGAGATGTTAAGCAACCGCCGAATTGTTTGTCTCAATCTGTAACAGTAACTCGGCAAAAACGGAACTAGATGTTACAGATTGAGACGAAGGGCGAGGATGGTGCGCTAACTTGGCAGTCGACCCCCGTATCGGAATGTCATACATTTCAACTTTTGCCATACACCCCCAGGGGGTATGGGTGTATAGTATCGAGAGGTTAACAATTCCAACACCGAACCACAGAAAGGAGAGTCCATGGCTCAAGATAAGTTCGACGTAGGCGGCATGACATGCGCCGCCTGCCAGGCGCACGTGGACCGTGCCGTGAGCAAGCTCGACGGCGTCCAAAGCGTCGCGGTCAACCTACTCGCCGGTTCCATGATGGTCGACTACGACCCCGCGCAGGTCTCCCCCGACGATATCTGCACCGCCGTCGACCGCGCGGGCTACTCGGCCTCACCCGTCAGCACGGGCACCGGTGCCGCCGGCTCAAACGGCAGCGCACAAGCCAGGTCTGGCGCCGCCCATATGGAGTCGCCCACCAAAAAGCTGGAGGCCGCCGCCTCTGCCATGCACACCCGCCTCATCGTCTCGATCGTCTTCCTCATCCCACTGTTCTACATAGGCATGGGACACATGCTCGGCTGGCCGCTGCCCGGCATCTTCACCGACCATATCCACAGCATGACGCTCGCCCTCACCGAGCTTGTCCTGCTCATCCCCATCGTCTACGTCAACGACGCGTACTTTATCAACGGGTTTAAATCGCTCGCGCACGGCGCGCCCACCATGGATGCCCTTATTGCCGTGGGCGCCACCGCTTCCATTGCCTGGTCGCTCTACGCCATGTTCATCATGGCCGACCAGCTGGCCACAGCTCAGGTGCACGAGGCCATGATGACAGGCATGGACAATCTGTATTTTGAGAGCGCGGGCACGATCCTGTCGCTCGTCACCGTGGGCAAATACCTCGAGACGCGCAGTAAGTCCAAAACCGGCGGCGCCATCGAGGCGCTCATCGATCTGGCGCCTAAAACCGCGACCGTCGTTGCCGACGACGGCAGCGAAACCACCGTCGACGTCGATAGCATCCTTCCCGGCCAGGTCCTGCGCGTGCACCCCGGCGAGTCAATCCCCGTCGACGGCGTGGTGCTCGAGGGTAGCTCGGCCGTGGACGAGAGTGCGCTCACCGGCGAGTCAATCCCCGTGGAAAAGACCGCCGGCGACACCGTCAACGCCGCCACCGTCAACCGCACCGGCTCGTTTACCTTCCGCGCCACGCGGGTTGGTGCCGAGACATCACTCGCCAAGATCATCCAGCTCGTCGAGGACGCCAACGCCACCAAGGCGCCCATCGCCCGCATGGCCGACAAGGTCGCCGGCGTGTTCGTGCCCGTGGTGTTCGTGATCTCGGCCGTGACCTTTGCGGTGTGGATGGCACTGACCGGCAGCATAAACGAGGCACTTACCTCCGCCGTGGCCGTGCTGGTGATCAGTTGTCCCTGCGCGCTCGGCCTAGCCACGCCCGTCGCCATTATGGTGGGCACCGGCAAGGGCGCCGAGATGGGCATTCTGTTTAAGAGCGCCGAGGCGCTGGAGAACCTGCGCGGCGTGGGTACCGTGGTGCTCGATAAGACGGGTACGGTCACCCGCGGCAAACCTGCCGTGACCGATATCGTGGTAGCCACGCGCGCCGACGGCTCGCCCGCCATGAGTGAAAAGGCGTTACTGAAGCTCGCTGCCGCGCTGGAGCGCTCGAGCGAGCATCCGCTGGCCGAGGCGATTATGACCGAGTGCGAGGCGCGCGGAATCGTGGCGCGCATGGTCGAGGACTTTGCCGCCGTGCCTGGACGAGGCGTTACGGCGCGCGAGGGGCAGAATATCATCGCAGCCGGCAACGTGCGTCTGATGAACGAGCTGGGCGCGGGGGTGCCCGCCGGTCTTGCGGAGCGATTTGCCGCCGAGGGCAAGACACCGTTGTTCTTTGCCAAGAACGGCGAGCTTGTCGGCACCATTGCCGTAGCTGACGAGGTCAAGGAGACGAGCGCCGAGGCCATCGCTGCGCTGCGTTCGCTCGGCGTCGACGTGCACATGCTCACCGGCGACAACCGCATCACTGCCGAAGCAATCGCCCGCCGCGTAGGACTGAGCAGCAAGCAGGTCATCGCCGACGTGCTTCCCGCCGACAAGGAACGCCACGTGCGCGAACTGCAGGATGCGGGCGGCAAGGTCGCCATGGTGGGCGACGGCATCAACGACTCCCCCGCCCTGGCGCGCTCCGACGTGGGCCTTGCTATCGGCACCGGCGCCGACATCGCCAAGGAAGGGGCAGATGTGGTACTCATGCGCAGCGACCTCATGGACGTCGCCCGCGCTATCGAGCTTTCGCGCGCCACGATTCGCAACATCAAGCAAGACCTGTTCTGGGCGCTGTTCTACAACGGCATCGGCATTCCGCTCGCTGCGGGCGCGTTCTTCCCCCTCACCGGCTGGCAGCTCTCGCCGATGTTTGGCGCCGCGGCGATGAGCCTGTCGAGCGTGTGCGTCGTGTCCAATGCTCTGCGCCTGAAATCCTTTAAGCCTAAAGTGGCAAAATAGGCTCACCATTACGTCCATTTAGAACGGGTTTTCCAGGTGCACGAGATTGACCTGAAAGAGGAGCGACGCGTACTTTGGTACGCGAGCGACGGCTTGAAGGTCAAGGTCGGGTGCCTGGGAAAGCCAACATAACAGAGAGGAATACCCATGCGTTACACAATTAAGACTTCCGGCCTTATGTGTGGCCACTGCGACGCTACTGTCGAGACGGCACTGCTCAACGTTGCCGGCGTGACCGACGCCGATGCCGATCACGAGACTCAGACGGTACAGGTGGAGTGCGCCGACACCGTGGCCGCCGAGCAGCTCGCTGCCGCCGTCGAGAGCGCCGGCGAGAAGTTCCACGCCCTGTCCGTGACCGCAGCCTAGCAGCTACCAGAAGCATTCGACCCCATCGACCAGAAACGAGGACCCGCCATGATGGCAGACCACAAATCGGTGAACCGTATGCTCAGGACGGCGCGCGGCCAGATCGACGGCATCCTGCGGATGGTCGAGGAGGACCGCTACTGCGTCGATATTTCCACGCAGCTCATGGCCACACAGGCACTCCTCGCGCGCATTAACGCCGACGTACTCAAGGCGCATATCGAGGGCTGCGTGACTTCGGCAATCGAATCGGGCGACGAAGACCTCAAAGCCGCGAAGCTCGCCGAGATCGAACGCGTCGTCGACAAGCTCTCTAAGTAATCGGCGCATTGAGGACAAACCACTTTGCACCGTCTTGATGTTCCGAGGACAGGTATGTTTGCACCACATTGGTGCAGATTAACCTGTCCCCCTTGCTCTAAATCGGGTATAAAGGCGTGCGGCATATCGAACGAAAGGCAATTTGCATGAATGACTTTATGAAGGGCCGCAATGGCGCCGACGAGCTCACCATCGTGATGGGTTTTGCGGGCATCGTCATCGCGATGATCGGATCGATGGCCCGCGTCCAGTGGCTCAGTTGGATCGCCATCGCCGTCATCGTGATCGGCGTACTGCGCGGCCTGTCCAAAAACATCGACGCACGTCGCAAGGAGAACGAGGCCTTTGTCGCCGGCTCGGCTAAGGTCCCCGGCTTGGGCAAGTTTGTCGCCAGCTTGGGTGGCGGCGCTGCAGCGGCCAGCACCTCACGCGCGGCCGGCACCAGTAAGGAAGACTTTGAGCGTGCCAAGCGCACGGCCAAGAAGATGTGGAAAGGTCGCAAGACCACGGCATACCTCAAGTGCCCCAACTGCGGCCAGATGCTCTCCGTCCCCAAGGGCAAAGGCAAGATCCGCGTCACCTGCCCCAAGTGCCACGCCAAGATGGAGACGCGCTCGTAGCCGCCATACCGCAGGACAAAATAAAAGCCGAGGCCTCGCACTGGGACCTCGGCTTTTTTGAATGCGACAAAGGGCCCGCCCCCCGTCACACCTACGCCACGCCGTCGCGGGCAAGCTCCTCGGCAAGCGCCTCGGCTGGCATGGCCATAATCGTGTCGAGCTCGGCGTCCACCTCGGGAATACGCTTCACCTTGAGTTTGCGCACCAGATCGCCACGGCACATCACGTGCATCGGCTCGCGCAGAGCGCACAGGTCATCGAGTGGGTTCTCACGCGTCACCAGGATATCGGCAGCCTTGCCGCACTCGATCGCACCGGTCTCGCCGCCCAGCCCCAGCAGCTCAGCATTGACCTGCGTAGCCGTATGCAGCGCAAACGCATTGCTCACGCCCACGTACTTGGCAAAATAGGCCACCTCGCGCCACATGTCGTACTGGGTCACGAACGGGCAGCTCGAATCCGTACCCAAACCTACCTTGATACCGGCTTCCAGCGCCGCACGAGCGCTCTCGATAATGCCCGAGCACACGATATCGCCGTTCTTCTTTTGCGTGTCAGTCGAATGAGTCTTTTCCGGATCGAGCAGCACAAACGGCAGTGCGGGGCTGATCGTGCAGGTCACACTCGGCGCACGCCCCTCGAGCTGAGTTCCCGCGGCGCCGCGGTACAGCTCCAGGATCTCGGGCGTCAACGGAGCGCCGTGCTCGATCGTATCGACGCCGGCCTCGAGCGCGGCCTTCACGCCCTCGGTGCTCTCGACATGAGCCATAACCGGAAGGCCCATATCGTGCGCTGCCTTGCACGCCGCCGCGGCAACCTCCACCGGCATACGCAGCACGCCCGGCTCGCCCACCTCGGTCGCATCGAACACACCGCCCGTTACGAACAATTTAATGACGTCGGCACCGCGCGCATACAGGTCGCGCACCTGTTCGGCCGCCTCGGAGGGACTGTTGGCCACCTGGGCGAACAAGCCCGCGCCGTGGCCACCCGGCACCGTGACGCCCGTTCCCGGCGCCACCAAACGCGGACCCTGATACTTGCCGGCGTCGATAGCATCGCGCACGGCCAGATCGGCAAACAGCGGGTCGCCCGCGCCGCGCACCGTGGTCACGCCGCTTGCCAGCTGCTGTTGGGCGCTGCCCTTAAGAATATGGCGCACGATAGCGCGCCCCACGGGATTATCGAGCTTCTTCATCAGCGCGCCCGCATCGCCCGCCGAAACCGGCTTGCCCGAGCCGCACAGATGCACATGCATATTGATGAGGCCCGGCATGAGATACGCCCCGGCCAGGTCGAGGACCTCGGCACCTGCAGGCGCCTGCGCAACAGCGCTCGGCCCCATCCACGTGATGACACCGCGCTCAACGGCCACGGCCATGTCGGGCTGCGGCTCCATATGCTCCGAACCATCCAGGACGGTCGCATTGATAAACAACGTGGAACGATCGGCAGACGCCATATCGAGCTCCTCCCTCACGATTAACATGAACATTTGTTCATTATCACCTAATGCAGCAAACTAAAGTCGAACATATCGGTTAGCGGAGGGACGAGAGAGATGTGAGGGCAAACGGAGACAGCACGGCAATGCTCCGGCCGTTCCAGCAAAACGTCTTGATTTGTAACAGGTAGACCAGGTTTTAGTAACCAGATGTTACAGATCGAGATCTTTCGGCACCGCGTCCAGCCTTTGTCTCAATCTGTAACAATTGGGTCGAATTTTGGCCGTTAGATGTTACAGATCGAGATATTCTCCAGCCCTGTCTTCAAACATCTAAATCTGTAACATGTAGACGGGTTTTCGGCCTCTAGATGTTACAGATTTAGATCTTTTAGCGGCAGCCAACCTTCTGTCTCGATCTGTAACAGTTACGAGGCCAAACGGCCCCTTGTTGTTACAGATCGAGACAAACTCGACAGGAACAACCACATCCGCGTTAGTCGTATCCCTCAGCGCCCATACCACTGACGCTTCCATCCCTCAGCCAAATTGGCCCGCTGCGAAATACCCGCCAGCCTCATCTTTTCAGCCAGCTTCCCCGGGTTCTTGAGCTCATCAAACGTGAACCTCAGCACCTTGTGCCCGAGCATTGTCAGATGAGATTCCCGCTGACGCTCTGCTACGAACGGATCGACCGACTCCCGATCCCCACCATCCTGCAGGGTATACTTTCCTCTTCCGTCGAGCTCGCCAATCACGCACGTCCCGTCCTCGAGCCTCCAAAAATAATCGACCCGAAACACCTGGCTCGAATCGAGCGGATCGCGAAACTCCACCTGCAACTCAGGCACCGGAAAACCGTATGCAATAAAGAACGCTCGGAACCGAGACTCGCCACCGTTTTCGGACAGCCCGTCCGCATGCGACGCAATCACCTGAGCTCTGCGATACCCGCGTCTGCCCTCGCAATCGGCCTGGAGCCGTTCGCAGAGGTCGTCGCGCGATATGCCCTTCGCCCGCAGCGCAGAATCGGCAATCGCCAGACCATATGAAAACGGCGCACGCAGCAGACAATCCTCCACCGTGCGCCAAAACGGTGTCACTCGCACGCCGTCGACGCGCTCAAGCGCACCCGCCGTCTGCGGACGCAGCAGCCTATATCCCGTACTCAACGCCACCGAACAACCCGTCTTGACCAAGTAACGCGGCCCGAGCAGATCATTCGACACCTCCAGACCCCATATCAGCGCGGCGTCATACCCCCAAAACGCCCAATCGGGATGAAACTCCGCAAGCCCCTTGATGGTCCACCGAGCCCGCTCCGGCGGCGTCAACGCATCCCATTCATGCTGAAAACAGAATAGGTGCGATTCGGGCTCCGCAATATCGTCTGTGCCCACATGGCGCCGCAGCCACATGAGCTCGGCATTATCGTGTGTCGCAAGCAGCACGCCTTGTTCAGCCGCCTCCGTGAGCCTGGCAAGCATCCTATTCCGCGCCAAGGTGCTACGTGCTGCATGTTTGTGTTTGAAAACGGTATTAGACACTTTCATCACCACCACGTCAGACAAATGGACCATCGTCACCGTTGCCTCCGCTGACAAATGTCTTGATCTGTAACAGGAAGACAGTCTTTGAGCCTCTAGTTGTTACAGATTTAGATTGTTCGGCACCGCGCCCAACCTTTGTCTCGATTTGTAACAGTTAGGTCGAATTTTGGCCTGTAGATGTTACAGATTGAGACATTTCCCCAGCTAGGTGCCAAACATCTCGATCTGTAACAGTTGGATCGAGTTTTGGCCTGCAGATGTTACAGATCGAGACATCCCCCCTGCCGGGTTCCAAACATCTCAATCTGTAACAGTTAGACGTTCTCCAGACCCCTAAACGTTACAGATTTAGACAAACCAGCAACGCCCAAGCATTCGTCTCGATCTGTAACGGGTGGACCGGTTTTTTGTCCCTTGACGTTACAGACCGAGACAAATAGACGAGCGGCGGCGGCGCGACTGCCCATCCCCTACTCCCATTCCTGTTCGTAGATGTTGAGAGACTTTACGTAGCGCCCCTGGGCGCCCATGATGTCGCGAACCAGCCGTAAGAAGAAGCTAATACACGAGGTATCGAAGCCATCTTCTAGGTCCTCAGGATGCACGGCGCCAGGCCCGTCGACCGCCGTATCGCTCAGGCGCGCAATGTCGTAGAGGTAGAGCTGCCCCGCCGTCAGCCAGACATCGTCGACGCACGCGAGGCGCACCGCAATCGCGCCATCGCGCCAGTGCTCCTTTTGCACGATATGCGGATCGTAGACGTCAAAGCGACGGTCGGTACGCGTGTCACGCAGCGCGACCATACCGGTCGCGGGATCCTTATCCAAAATGCCAAAGCGCGAAAAATAGTGCGTGCCGCGCACCTGCTCGAGCCGTCTGAGCGAGACAGGCGAAAGCGACGCCGGCGGCTCGTCAACATACAGCTCAAGCAGCGTCTTGCCATGGTAATAGGGACGCTCGAACAGCAGCCAATCGGTAAATGCCATGTTATAGGCCATGATTTCATTTTGCGAGGGCTCCTCGCAATAGCTGAGCCATGGATCGACTATCACTTCGAACTGTGTACGCGCCGACTCCAAAAACTGAAACTTGCGCAGCATCCAAAACTGGGCCATGCCGGCGATATCGTCACCGACGGCCTCGGCCAGACGTCCCCGGTCCAAAACATGATCAGCCATGGCATCCTCCTCAAACTGATAAACCTCAATTTGAGCTTACGAGGAGGGCGGGTGGTCGCCGCCATCACGGGCGAAATGGGCATCGAGCTGCAAACCAGATGCTGACCAAGCACTTGACGGGATACTTGCAGATTATGCAAATTGCCACAAAATTGCGGGTAGAACTAGACAAATCACCCGCGCCGCTGTCCGCAAACAACTAAAGCCGCCACATAAACAGCAGAGCGCAACGAGCGCAAACGCCAACGGGTAGGCATCCAAACGTCGGCAAACGAGCAAAACGCTCGCAAACCCGCAAGGAGTGTCCCCGGATGCCGGCACGTAAGGAACGTCCCCAGCTGCCGGCACTTGGGGACGTTCCTTATATGCCGGCCGTTGGGGACAGCCCTTGCCGATTCGATTGTTGAGCAACTCCGTGATTGTCTTACAGCCCCAGCGCCTCGGCGACCTCGGCTGCGCAGGCGAGGGCATCGGCCACGGCACTCACCACGAGCGAGCTGCCGTTGCGGGCATCGCCGGCCACATACACCGGCGCGGCATCCGCGGCAACGCCATCCACGCGAGCCGCAAGATGCGAGTCCTCGGAGGCCATCACGGGCAACGGACGGCCCGCCGTGGCAATAGGCACGTCAACAGCGTCGAACACGCCGTGCTCCGGACCCGTAAAGCCACAGGCGATCAGCACCAGCTGGGCCGGCACCTCGTGCTCGGAGCCCGCAATGCGCTCGGGCTTGCCGGCCGACCAGTCCAGATCGACCACGCGCAGGCCCGCGGCCGCGCCCTTCTTGTCCAGCAATACCTCGAGCGTATCCACGCCCCAAGCACGCATCTCGCCGCCCATGGCAGCGATAGCCTCCTGCTGACCGTAGTCGGTCTTCTTAACGTTGGGCCACTGCGGCCAGGAATTGCTCGCCGCACGCTTATCGGGCGCGGCCGGCAAGAACTCAAACTGACGCACACTGCGTGCACCCTGGCGCACCGCGGTACCCACGCAGTCGTTGCCGGTATCGCCGCCGCCAATGACCACAACGTCCAGGCCGCGCGCGTTCACCGCGGGCTCACCGCCATCGAGCACCGAGACGGTCGAAGCCGTCAGGTAGTCCACGGCATACACCACGCCCGGGGCATCCACATTCGTAGCCAAAAGACCGCGGGGCGTACGAGCACCGGCAGCCACCACAACGGCGTCAAAACCATTGAGCTTGGCCGCCACCGCAGGGTTCGTAACGTCAGTACCCAGCTCAAAGACAATGCCCAGCTCGCGCATGAGCGCCACGCGGCGCTCGACCACGGACTTCTCGAGCTTCATGTTGGGAATGCCGTACATGAGCAGACCGCCTGGGCGGTCGTCGCGCTCAAACACCGTCACGCGGGCACCGCGACGCGCAAGTTCCCATGCAGCCACCAGGCCAGCCGGGCCGGAGCCCACCACGGCGACCGAGGGCGCGTCCTCCCCTGCCGGCTCAAAGCGACGCGGGCCGCCGTTTGCCCATTCGTGGTCGCTGATCGCGCGCTCGTTATCGTGAATCGTTGTGGGCTGGCCGTCGACCGAACCCAGGTTGCACGCAGCCTCGCACAGTGCCGGGCACACGCGGCTCGTAAACTCGGGCATGGGCGAGGTGAGCGACAGGCGCTCGGCCGCCTCGTCCCAGCGACCGCGAAACACCAGCTCGTTCCACTCGGGAATCAGGTTGTGCAGCGGACAGCCACTCGGACGCGCCTTGCCAAAGCTCGCACCCATCTGGCAAAACGCCACGCCGCACATCATGCAGCGGCTCGCCTGGGCACGGCGCGCATCGTCGTCGAGCTCCACATACAGCGGATCGAAATCGCGGCTGCGCTCCTCCACGGGGCGCAGCTCGTGGGTCACGCGATCGATATCAAGAAAAGCACCGGGCTTACCCATGGCACTTACGCCTCCTTCTTGGTCGAAGCAACAGAGCTGACAGCCACGGGCGCAGCACCGCCCGCGACATCAAAGCGAGCGACATCCGCGTTGCTCGCGCGGCCGGTCACGATGTCAAACGCCAACTCCTCGGCCTGCGCATGCGTCTTGCCCACGGCCTCGGCCGCAGCGACAATCGCCAGCACGCGCTCGTACTCGGTCGGAATGACCTTCACAAAGTGCTTGCTCATCGAGTCGAAGCTGTAGAGCAGCTTAATGCCGCGCGGGCTCTGCGTCGCGTCCACGTGCTCCTGGATGAGCGCGCGAATCTGCGCCAGCTCGACAGCCGTCGGGGCCTTGAGTTCCACGCTCTCGTGGTTCACACGGGCCTCGAGCGTGCCGTACTGGTCAAAGACATAGGCCACGCCACCCGTCATACCGGCGGCGAAGTTCTGCCCGACCTCGCCCAAGATAAGCGCCAGGCCGCCCGTCATGTACTCGCAGCCATGGTTGCCGCAGCCCTCGACCACCACAGTGGCACCGGAGTTACGCACGCCAAAGCGCTGTCCGGCAAGGCCGTTAATAAAGCCGCGGCCGCTCGTGGCACCAAAGAACGCCACGTTGCCCACGATGATGTTCTCGTCGAACTTGTAGGTCGCATGCGGGTTGGGGCGCACCGACACCTCGCCGCCCGAAAGGCCCTTGCCAAAGTAGTCGTTGGCGTCGCCGCACACGTTGAGCGTAATGCCGCGCGGCAGAAAGGCGCCAAAGCTCTGACCGGCCGAACCATCGCAATCGATGGTGATGGAGCCGGCGGGCAGGCCCTCGGGATGCGCCTTGGTCACCGCATTGCCCAGGATGGTGCCCACGCAGCGGTTGACGTTGGCGATATCGGCGCGGAACCGAATCGGACGCAGGTGCGCACGGGCATCGGCCGTATAGGGCACGAACAACGTGGAGTCGAGCGTCTTGTCGAGCTCGCTGTCCGCAGCCATCTGCGGCAGGAAGTGGCGACCGTCGGCGCCCGGGATATGGGCACCGAACTCGCAGGTCGCGCTCGCCAGCACGGGCGACAGATCAAGCAGGTTGGCCTTGCGGTTGCCCGGTACCTCGATCTGGCGCAGGCACTCGGGATGGCCGACCATCTCGTCGACGGTGCGGAAGCCCAGGCTCGCCATGACCTCACGCAGCTGCTCGGCAACAAAGAGCATAAAGTGCTCAACGTGCTCGGGCTTGCCGCGGAAGCCGCGACGCAGGCGACAGTTTTGCGTGGCGATGCCGGCCGGGCAGGTATCCTGCTGGCAGTCGCGCTGCATGAGGCAGCCCATGGAGATGAGCGGCATGGTCGCAAAGCCAAACTCCTCGGCGCCCAGCAGGCAGGCGACGGCAACATCGGTGCCGTCCATGAGCTTGCCGTCGGCCTCGAGCACCACGCGGGAGCGCAGACCGTTTTGCAGCAACGTCTGCTGAGCCTCGGCAAGGCCGAGCTCCAGCGGCAGGCCGGCGTGCCAAATGGAATCGCGCGCCGCGGCACCCGAGCCGCCATTGTGGCCGCTGATCAAGATCTTGTCGGCGGCACCCTTGGCCACACCGGTGGCGATGGTGCCGACGCCGGCCTCGCTGACCAGCTTGACCGACACGCGCGCACCGGGGTTGGCGTTCTTAAGATCAAAGATCAGCTCTGCCAGGTCCTCGATGGAGTAGATGTCGTGGTGCGGCGGAGGCGAGATCAGGCCGATGCCGGGCGTGGACTGACGGACCTCGGCGATCCAGGGGTAGACCTTCTTGCCGGGCAGGTGGCCACCCTCGCCGGGCTTGGCGCCCTGGGCCATCTTGATCTGAATCTCGAAGGCGCTGCACAGGTAGCGGCTCGTTACGCCAAAGCGCGCACTTGCCACCTGCTTGATAGCGGAGTTCTTGGAGTCACCGTTAGCCAGCGGGGTCTCGCGACGCGGATCCTCGCCGCCCTCGCCCGAGTTAGAGCGTCCATGCAGGCGGTTCATGGCGATGGCCATGCACTCGTGCGCCTCTTTGCTGATAGAACCGTACGACATGGCACCGGTGTTAAAGCGGCGGACGATGTTGCGCGCGGGCTCCACCTCGTCGAGCGAAACCGGCGTGCGGCCGTTGGCATTAAAGTCGAGCAAGTCACGCAGGCGCACGGCACGGCCGGTGCGGTGCAGGCGGGCGCTGTACTCCTTAAAGGTGTCGTAGCTGTCCTCACGACAGGCGGTCTGCAGCAAGTAGACAGTCTGCGGATCAATGAGGTGATCCTCGCCGCCGAGCGGGCGCCACTTGGTCAGACCCAGCGTGGGCAGCTGATCGGGAGCCGGGCTCTTAAGGATAGCGAGCGCGGCGTCGTAGCGCTCGTTTTGCTCGCGCTCAACATCCTCGACACCCATACCGCCCACACGGCTCACCGTGCCGGCGAAGTACGCGTTGACGAACTCCGACGTAAAGCCCACGGCCTCGAAGATCTGCGCCGAATGGTAGCTCTGCACCGTGGAGATGCCCATCTTGGACATGATGGAAACGATGCCGGCGGTCGCAGCCTTATTGTAGTTGGCGATGCCCTGCTCGGCTGTCACGTCCAGATCGCCGTGCGCCGCCAGGTCGCGAATGCACGCATGCGCGTTGTACGGATAGATGCCGCTCGCGGAGTAGCCCACCAGCGCCGCAAAGTCGTGCGGAGACACGGCGTCGCCACACTCCACCACGATGTCGGCAAAGGTACGCACGCCGGCGCGGATCAGGTGGTTGTGCACGCAGCCCACGGCGAGCAGTGACGGCACGGGTACCTCGTCCGCTCCGGCGCGATCGCTCAACACCACGATGTTCACGCCGTCGCGGACCGCAGCCTCAACGTCCTCTGCAAGCTGCTTGAGCGCAGCCTGCAGCGCGCCCTCGCCGGCATCGCGGCGGTAAACGGCACGGAAACGGCGGGTCTTAAAGCCAACACGGTCAATCGCGCAAATGCGGTCGAACTCCTCCTCGCTCAGCAGTGGGCGCTCCAGACGCACCAGTTGGCAGGCCGTACGAGAGTCCTCGAGCAGGTTGCCGTGGTTGCCCAGGTAGAGCGTGGTCGAGGTGACCATATGCTCGCGCAGGGCGTCGATCGGCGGGTTCGTGACCTGGGCGAACAGTTGATAGAAGTAGTCAAAGAACGAGCGCGTCTTCTTGGACAGGCAGGCCAGCGGCGCATCGATACCCATCGAGGCGAGCGGGGCCTTGCCCTGCTGGGCCATGGGGCGCACGACCTCGTCAACATCATCCCAGTGATACCCGAGCTTAGCCATACGCACGGCGGCGGGCACCTCGGCATCCTCGGCGGGCGTTGCCGCGGCGGGCTTGTCGAGCGCGTCAACGGTCAGCGTCTCCTCGGCAATCCAATCGCGGTAGGGCTTTTCCTTGGCATAGCGGGCGCGCAGCTCGTCATTGTAGATCACACGGCCGCGGGCAAAATCGACCTCGAGCATCTGGCCCGGTCCCAAACAACCGCTTGTCAGGATATTCTCGGGGCGCACCTCGATGGTGCCCACCTCGCTTGCCAGCATAAAGCGGCCGTCGCGCGTCACGTAGTAGCGAGCCGGGCGCAGGCCGTTGCGGTCAAGGGCGGCACCCAACGTACGGCCGTCGGTAAAGGCGATGGCCGCCGGGCCGTCCCAGGGCTCCATGAGCATGGACTGGTAGGCATCGTAGGCGCGACGCTCCTCGCTCAGGTTGTCGTTGTGGTCCCACGGCTCGGGCAGCAACATGGACGCGGCACGCGTGAGCGGACGGCCGTTCATGACCAAAAACTCGAGCACATTATCCAGAATCGCGGAGTCGGAGCCCTCGCGGTTGATGATGGGCATCACACGCTCAAGATCATGCTGCAGCACGGGGCTGTACAGGTTAGGTTCGCGGGCGCGAATCCAGTTGACGTTGCCCTTGAGGGTGTTGATCTCGCCGTTGTGGATAATAAAGCGGTTGGGATGTGCGCGCTCCCAGCTAGGCGTGGTATTGGTGGAGTAGCGCGAGTGGACAAGCGCCACGGCCGTCTTAACGGCGGCGTCGTTGAGATCGATAAAGAAGCGGCGCATCTGCGTGGCGACCAGCATGCCCTTGTACACGATGGTGCGCGAGCTCATGGAGCACACATAGAAGATCTTGTCGCGCAGGGCAAACTCGGCGTCGGCCTTCTTTTCGATGGTACGGCGGCACACGTACAGGCGACGCTCAAAGGCATCGCCGGCGGGCGTGTCGTCCGGACGGCCCAGGAAGGCCTGCAGGATGGTGGGCATGCAGGCGCGGGCCGTCTCGCCCAGATCGTGAGGGTCGACCGGCACCTCGCGCCAAAAGAGCAGCGGCACGCCGGCCTCGGCACAGCCTTCCTCAAACACGCGGCGGGCATCCTCTACGCCCTTGTCGTCTTGCGGAAAGAACAGCATGGCCACGCCATAGTCGCCCTCTGCCGGCAGAATCTGGCCGCACTTTTGAGCCTCTTTGCGGAAAAAGTGATGCGGAACCTGGAACAGGATGCCGGCGCCGTCGCCGGTATTCTTCTCGAGTCCCGTGCCACCGCGGTGCTCCAAGTTGACCAGAATGGACAGCGCATCGTCCAGAATCTGGTGGTGGCGCTCGCCGTTGATATCGGCAAGCGCGCCGATGCCACATGCATCGTGGTCGAATTCGGGGCGATAAAGGCCCTGCTGCTGAGCGGAATCTGCCTGCATCGCGATCCTCCCCTAGATATTTAGACAGTCAGTTGAATAGGCATACTAGAAGCATCGCCGGCCCATTGTGTTTCCCGCCCGTTTCGAAACAATTGCGTAACGCACGCCCTACGAGTGGACACCGCCGACCTCAAGGGCAACGACGAGGGCCCCAGGTTCGGCCTGTAAGCTCACCGCTTCAAACATCTCAATCTGTAACAGGAAGACCCAATTTCGACGACCAACTGTTACAGATTGAGATGTTCTCGAGAGACGGTTCCGAATGTCTCAATCTGTAACATGAAGGGCCGGTTTTGGCGGTCAGCTGTTACGGATCGAGATTTTCCATAGGACCATTTCTTCCTGTCTCGATCTGTAACACCTAGGCCCAATTTCCATCCCTAGTTGTTACAGATCAAGACATTTCGGCAACCCCCTTTTACCACCCTATTCAAATACAACAATTTTGTTAGTCATGGTCAAATTTTGAGCCTAAAACGGGTATCCTTTGCGGCGTCAAACAAACGGCACGCAGGAGTGCACCATGATCGACCATCTCAAACATCACTTTGGCTCCCCGCGCACCGGCGGCCACGGCGGACTCGACATCGCACGGCATATCGGCCCCGGGCTGCTCGTGACCGTCGGCTTTATCGACCCGGGCAATTGGGCCTCCAATATGGCTGCCGGCTCGCAGTTTGGCTACGCGCTGCTGTGGATCGTCACGCTGTCCACGATCATGCTCATCGTGCTGCAACACAACGCGGCTCACTTGGGCATCGCCACGGGCATGTGTCTTGCCGAGGCCACGACGCGCCACCTGCCCCGCCTCGTCGGGCGTGCGATACTCGGCAGCGCGTATCTAGCCACGGTCGCCACCGCCATGGCCGAAGTCCTGGGCGGTGCGATCGCACTTCAAATGCTCTTTGGCCTGCCCGTACGTGCCGGCTGCATCATCGTGGCGGCGGCATCGATTGTCATGCTCATGACAAGCTCCTACAAACGCGCCGAACGCTGGATCATCGCCTTCGTGGGCGTGGTGGGACTTTCGTTTTTAGCCGAGCTTCTGCTGGTCAAGGTCGACTGGCCGCAAGCCGCCACAAGCTGGATTACACCCAGTATGCCCACCGGCTCAGTCGCGATTATCGTAAGTGTCCTAGGCGCGGTCGTTATGCCCCACAACCTCTTCCTGCACTCCGAGGTCATCCAATCCATGCACTTCGAAGGCCAAGGCGAGCAGGTTATCGAAGAACGCCTACACTACGAGCTCTTCGACACGCTCTTTTCGATGGGTGTGGGCTGGGCAATCAACTCGGCCATGGTCATCCTGGCCGCAACGACCTTCTTTGCGCACGGCATTGTCGTAGACGACCTCGCCGTCGCAGCGGCCACGCTCTCCCCCATTCTGGGCCCGGCAAGCTCGACCATCTTTGCGGTGGCGCTGCTGTTTGCGGGCATATCGAGTAGCGTGACGGCGGGCATGGCGGCGGGCACCATCACCGCGGGCATATTCGACGAGGAATACGACATCCACGACCGACATTCCTCGATCGGAGTGGCGGCCTGTTTCGTCGGCGCAGTGGCGGCGTGCCTGATCGTCCCGAATCCTTTTGAGGGTCTCATTTGGAGTCAGGCACTGTTGTCGCTTCAGCTGCCGATTACGGTCTTTGTGCTCATACGACTCACCAGCTCGCCCCGCGTCATGGGCAAATACGCCAACTCGCGCCCGCTCAACGCGTTGCTCGTAGGGATCGGTGTCATCGTGACGATTCTCGACATCGTGCTGCTAACGGGGATGTAATGGGATGGCGTGACTGTCCAGATATAACGTCTCAATCTGTAACACGTGAGGCCGTTTTGAGCCCTTAGATGTTACAGATTGAGATTTTCTGAGAGATAGTTTCAGTTTGTCTCGATCTGTAACAAGTGGACCCAATTTCCGCGCCCAGATGTTACAGATCGAGATATTTCTTCAGCCCCAACCTTTTGTCTCGATCTGTAACAAGTAGAGGGGGTTTACGTGCCTAAATGTTATAGATTGAGATTTTGAGAATGATGGTTTTGGTTTGTCTCGTTCTGTAACAGGAAGACCCGTTTTGAGCCGTTAGATGTTGCAGGTTAAGACAAAAGGTCGGCCGGACTCACAACAGACAGGATCGGCTAATAGCAGCCGTGATCCCTTGGGGACGGAGGAAAAGGGCCCCGGCCGGGATATCCGACCGAGGCCCTTGGACAGAGCTATATGTTGCTGCATGTCGTGTGTCTACGAGCTACTCCTCGACGAGCTCAAACTGATCGGGACCGACGCCGCACACCGGGCACACGTAGTCCTCGGGCAGCTCGGGCGTGTCGACCTCTACCTCGTAACCGCAAACGGTGCACACGAACTTGTACGTCTTCTTTTCCTCGGCCATGATGTTCTCCTCTCGAACGTGGCTGCTGGTGTACTTTGCTTATTAGTATACATTCTTAATAATATAATGCAAGCGGTTTTACCGCATTTCTACCCTTGGTACGAAGACGCCTTGGGCGGCGTCTTGCCCTTCAGGACCTTATGGTAGTAATCGTAGGTGAGCGGCGTCTCGTCGCTCAGGCGCTCGGCATCCTCGACCTCGCCGATAAACAGTAGATGCGTGCCCACATCCACTGTGTCGATCAAACGGCAGCTAAACAAGGCCGCCGCATGCTCGGGAACATAGGGCATGCCCAGTGCGGTCTCGCGCGTCTCGTACTTGGCAAATTTGTCATAGTTGCTGCTGGTACGGAATCCAAAGTTACCAATGTAGGGCATATCGGCCGTCTGATCGATCACGGTCAGCGCAAAGGCCTTGGCAGACGAGATAACGCCAGACGTGACATTTTCCTTGTTCACGGCAACCGAAATGCGCGGCGGCGTGGACGTCACCTGCACCGCGGTGTTGATAATGCAGCCGGCGCGCGACCCATCTGCCGCGGCACTCACCACATACAGCCCGCAGGGCATCGTAAAGAACGCAGTTTTATCCAAAACGATCACTCCCCTAACTCGGAATTGAGCCTTGCAGACGTATATACCCACAATGAGACATATGTGTCAGAACGGTAAGAAAAATGAGCCACACGCAGTTGCGGTGAAAAAGTCCCTGTTTAAGCCTGGATACCCAACAAACAGGAACTATTCCACCGCAACTTGCGAGGAGCAGACCGGGAGTACGACAACAGTGATGGATGAACATCCCCGCCCGCCCGGATATCAACCCTTAGCGATTACGCTCCTTAAGCGCGCGATCGATTTCGCGCTGAACGTCACGTTTGGCCATGTCCTCGCGTTTGTCGTAGAGCTTTTTGCCACGGCCCAGGCCCAACAGCAGCTTAACGCGACCATCGGTATTAAAGTAGAGCTCGAGCGGCACCAGTGCATAGCCGCGGTTGCGCAGTTTGCCGTCAAGAAAATCAATCTCCTTGCGATGCAGCAGCAGACGGCGCCGGCGATCGGGATCACGGTTCCACACGCCACCGTGACTATAGGGATGGATGTGCAAACCCACCAGCCAGCACTCGCCGCCGCGAATCAGTGCAAAGGTGTCGGTGATCTGGCACGCGCGCTCGCGAATCGACTTGACCTCGGTACCGCTCAGCTCAATGCCGCATTCGAATGTCTCGTCGATAAAGTATTCGTGATGCGCCGAACGATTCTTGGAGATGAGCTTGCGCTCGCGCTTACTGGGCATCGCCGGCCTCCTCGGCGTCATCGGCTTTCCCGCTCGCGGCCTCGCGTTTGGCCTTGCGCTCGGCGTTGAGCTCGGCATCGCTTTCGCGCACCAGCTTAATGATCGCCGCGCATGCCTCCTCTCCCACCAGGTCGCGGGCACGGACCGTCAGGCGTGTAGCCTCCTGCTTGTCACCGTCGCTCGCAGCGTCGGTCGCACACATAATCAGACAAATGGCAATCTCGGCCGAAGGCGAGGTCGGTACGCCCTGTAACGCCAGCTCGCCCATCACATGCTCATCACTCTCGTCGGCGGCATCCGGATAGGTGGCATGGATCTTGCTGAGCAAGCGCGTCGTATGTGAATCGCCAGGGGCCAAGCGCAGCGCCAGACGTGCGCAACCCACGGCCGCCGAGACGTTCTCGGTCTCGGGCTCCAAAAAGTACTGGCCCAAGTTGGCGTAGGCGCGGGCGGCGCACCTGCCGTCACTCGCACGCTCCAGCACCGAAAACGAAAGCGAAGCCCACTCCTGCTTGTCCTCGAGCGCACGGAACAGCTCGGCCAGATCCAGTCGGTAGTTGCAGTTCATGGGGTCCCAGCGCACGGCCTGCATCAAGGCATTGCGGGCGCTCACATAATCCTGCTGACGGATGTAGGCAAACGCCATGTCGGAGTACAGGCGATCAAAGGGCACCTCGACCTGCACCAGCTCGCGTGGATCCTTTTCCACGCGGCGGTAGGCCAGGCGCTCAAACTTGCTATCGAAGCTAAAGTACTGGCGGTTCTCCTCCGTTTTGCACTCGGCATCGATATACTCCTCGGCGAGCTCCACCAAACGCTCCAGCAGCGGCGTCGCCGTGGCCAGGTCTCCCTGCGCCAGGTAATTCTCGGCATACGTAATGTCTTGTAGGCTGATAGGCAGGTCCATGGCAACTCCTCGGTCCAGGTGAAACGCGGCTCATTCCACACATGCGGTGTATACACAAAACCCGGGTCTCTTGCGAGGCCCGGGCATTCAATTTGTGGTAGCCCGTACCAGATTCGAACTGGTGATCTCCGCCTTGAGAGGGCGGCGTCCTAAACCGCTAGACGAACGGGCCATATGTAGCAAATGCAATGGCTGGGATGGAGGGAGTCGAACCCCCATTGACGGAACCAGAATCCGCTGTCCTGCCATTAGACGACATCCCAATGACTGCATCGCTGCGCTCGGCTGTGCCTTTGCGCAAGAAAGAAATATACGGGAAGCATCGCGATGACGCAAGTCTTTATTTTGACTTTTTTAAAATTCGGTCAAATTGGCCTAATTTCGTCCAACCCGTGAAGGACCTGTGATGCCGACCGCTGTACACGAAGGGCAAAACGCCGCGAGCGGTAGCCGTCAACCGTTGGCAGATACTAACGCGAAAACGATAGCACCAGGCAACATAATCGAAGTATCTTTTGATCATGCGGACGTCATGGCATGCGGCGCTCCCCGACCTCAAGCGCATCCAGGCAAGCCTCGTCGAGCTGTCCGGCATGCCGACCGTCATATCCGAGACGAACCTGGAGCGGCGGCAGCGAGAGCGGCGGCAGCGGCAACGAATTCCGTTTATCTGCCACGGCATTCAGGCATACCTGCCCTTTATGGACGAAGAGTACTGGAGCGACACGCCCGACAAGCACGTAAAGATTTACGACCCACACGAATGGGCGCAGCTGAAGGACTGACTGGGGCAGGCCCGCCCTGGAGTAGGCCCGCCGGCAGAAAGCGCATCCCAGATTTCAAGCTCAAACTGGTCCCCACTTTCCCGTCGAGCCCTCAACCGGAAACCGTGTCCCAGAATCAGCGCTCGAAACGGGATGTCATTTCCGATAGAGCCCTCAACCGGAAAGCACATCCCAGAATCAGCACTCAAAATGGGACGCACTTTCCGAAGCCGCTACAGCAACGCCTCGGTCCAAGCCGCTTCCCTAAAGCCAGGGATCGCAAAGTCGTCGCCCACCAGCAGCGGGCGCTTAACCAGCATGCCGTCAGTCGCCAGCAGCTCGCAGCATTCCTGGTCCGTCATACCCGCATCCAGGCGCGCTTTCAGACCAAGCTCTCGATATTTCATGCCCGACGAGTTAAAGAAGCGTCGCACCGGCAGCCCCGAACGAGCAATCCAGGTCGCAAGTTCCTCAGCCGAAGGATTGTCTGTAACAATATCGCGATCGACGTACTCAACCCCATGCTCGTCCAACCAGGCCTTGGCCTTTTTACACGTCGAGCATTTGGGGTATTCAACAAACAGCACTGCCATGGGGATTCCCTTCTTAGAAAAGACAAGTGTCTGGCAAACAGCGCATCGATGGCCATCTGCGACCGATGCCGATATTGTAACCAGCGCCGACGTACAGGCGGTCGCGATTTTCCATCTTGAGGTTAGCGCCTCGCATGGGCGCCAATGGGACAGGTCGCGCGCTGAACCAGCGCGGCGGCCAACAGCACCAACAGCATGGCGACAACGTAACCCGCGGCATCGAAGCCCAGGTCGATCATGTCGAAATGACGACCAGGAACAAAGATCTTGTGCACTTGGTCACCGACAGAGCAGACGGCGCAAAAGAGCAGAGCGAGTACGTACCGGAATCGCGCGCATGGCAGGCACTCGCCCAGGCATGCCACTGTCGCCGAAGCAAACAGTCCTACAAAGAAGAACTCAACGGTATGTGCGACGCGACGAATGTTGGCACCCATCCACAGACGAACGGGCGCAAGCGGATCGGGATGAACAGTGGCAGTCGTTGAATCCGTGCCCTCGACGGCATCCCCCGCCTGGAACTCCTGCGTGGCGTCGGGCCGCACGTCCGCGGCCCGTCCTTCCACCGAGCGCGCGGTGGACTCGCTGAGCGACGACGTCTGCTCCACGTTTTGCTCCGTCAGCATCCAAATACTTGCCAGCGTCACGACCAGCAGGACAATCGAAATCCATCCGACCATGTGCTTCACACGCGCTAAGGGCTAACCTCCGTCATTTTTTGAGCAGCAGCGAGTGTACCCCCAAATGCAGTTGTCGCCGTAGCGAAATCCAAAATGTTCGAATCGGGGCGCCAAAGGACCGTGGCGCCCCTACTCCATCTCGCGCATCCAGCGATCGAACGTCCCCACGCACACGCCTAGCCGCTTTGCCGCCTGACTCCGCGTGATATCACCCGCCTCGTAGGCATCGCGTACCAGCTCGAATTGCGGGGGACAGGGCTTGCGGGGCCGGCCAAAGCGCACGCCGCGCGCTCGCGCCGCCGCAATGCCCTCGGCTTGGCGCCGGTGGATGTTCTCGCGCTCCACCTGTGCCACATAGCTCAGCAGCTGCAAAACAATATCGGCAATCAACGTACTCGTCACGTCCGACCCACCACAGTCTCTGGCGCGCGTGTCGAGCAATGGCATGTCCAGCACCACGATGGCGGCGCCGAGCTCTTTGGTTATGCACCGCCATTCCTCGAGGATCTCGCTGTAGTTACGGCCCAGCCGATCAATGGAAAGTACCACCAGCACATCGCCGGAATCCAACGCGCACAGCAGCTCGCGATACCGCGGTCGATCGAAGTCCTTGCCACTCGCATGGTCGGCAAAGATATTCGCCGGTTCCACGCCATAGGCGCCCAGCGCATCCAGCTGCCGATTCAGATTTTGATCACGCGAGCTCACCCGCGCATACCCGTACACCGTTGTCATCTCATCCCCGCTCTCTCGTAAACCTCCCAAAAAGGGACAGGTTTGTTTTGGTAGGTTTTATCTCCCCTATAGCAGGCGGAAGACGCAAGCGCGCGGGCGGCAAGACGATTGAACCGCCACAAAAAAGGCAGCCCCAAAAGACCGCCCCGTTCTCTATCAATCACCAAATTCCGGCTAATGAATAAGTCTGAAATCCAAGTGCCCGCGGGTCGTGTTGACACGCGAGACCTCGATGATCACGCGTTGCCCCAACTCAAAACGGCGCCCCGTGTCGGCACCCGTCAACGTGAGCGCGTCCTCGTCAAACTCGAACCACTCGCTTCCCAAACTCTTAATCGAGACCAAGCCCTCGACCTGTGTCAGGTCGAGGCGCACAAAGAAGCCCATGCTGCTGACCCACGAAATGGTTCCGGCATAGCGCTCGCCCAGACGATCCTCGTAATACTGGGCAATCTTGATCTTTTGCGTCGCATGGCTGGCGGAGTCCGCCGCACGCTCGGCATCGCTGCATGCACGGCAAATCTGCGGCAAGATGCGCGGCAGCGACTCGCGACCTTTGCCGATCAGCCGCGGCGTGCGCGCCAAGGCATCCTTGCCGCCCAGCTGCTCATACGCCAGCTGCAATTTGAGCACGCGATGGACAACAAGGTCCGGATAGCGTCGGATAGGGCTCGTAAAGTGGCAGTAGCACGGCGCGGCGAGCGCAAAGTGGCCCTCGTTGCGCGGCTTGTACAGCGCGCGCTGCATACTGCGCAATAGCAACGTGTTGACAAGCGGGGCATTTGCCGTGCCAGCGGCAGCGTCAACCGCCGCCTGCAGCTCATCGGGACTTCCCAGGGCAATGCCGGCCGCGCGGCGATCGTCGATGATACCCAGCTGCGCCAGCGCCACAGCGGCCCCGTGCAAGCTGTCGGGGCTGGGATCCTCATGCACGCGATAGCATGCCTCAATATCGCGGTCTGCCAGCCACTCGGCAACGCACTCGTTGGCAAGCAGCATAGCTTCCTCGATGAGCGACGTGGCACACGAGCGCTCGCGGGCCACGATCTGCACGGGAATGCCGTCCTCGTCCAGCAAAGCGCGAATCTCCGCCGTGTCAAAGTCGACCGAGCCGCGCGCACGGCGAATGCGACGGCGTCGCTCGGCAAGCTCGTTGGCAGCAACTAGGAAATCGCTCAGATCCACGTCGTAGTCGCGGGCAGTCTCTTCGCAAGTCAAACCGCGCTCAAGCGCCTCCTCGCGCGACGCCTCGGCTGCAGCAACATCCTCGGCGGCACCTTTCAACACGGAGTACTCCACCGCACCGGCACGCACCAGCAGTGCCTCGGCACCGTCATAGTCCATGCGCACGCGCGAGCAAATCACACTGGGATACGGATCGTAGTGGCGGACGCGCCCCTGCGCATCGAGCTCGATGTCGACGGTAAACGCCAGGCGATCCTCGTCGGGGCGCAAGGAACACAGGTCATTCGACAGGCGCTCGGGCAACATGGGGAGCACGCGATCGGCAAGGTACACCGACGTCGTGCGATGGCGAGCCTCTAGGTCGATGTGTCCATCCCAGGCCACATAATGCGATACATCGGCGATATGGACACCCAGCTTGTAGCCGCCCTGCGTCGTGCGCTCCAACGAGATGGCGTCGTCAAAGTCGCGCGCGTCGACCGGATCGATCGTGATGATAAAACGGTCGCGCAGATCACGGCGAAGCGGGTCCTTAAGAGCCGTCGCCACGTCGAGCGATAGCTCCTCGGCCTCGGCAAGGGCGGTCTCGGGATAACTATCGATATAGCCGTAACGAGCCATGACATATTGAACGCCCAAGTCGGGTGCATCGTCGCCGCCAATGCGGCGCTCAAGAGTCACGGTGCCCGATTCCAAGCGTGTCGGATAGCTCAAAATGCGTGCGACGACTGCATCGCCCGGATGCACGCCCAAACGCTCCGCCGAAGTATCCTCGGGCAAAATAAAGAAATCGGCCTTGAGACGCGAATCAAGCGGCTCGATCACACCGAGGGGGCCTGCCGTCTGATACGTGCCCACCACGCTTATGGCCGCGCGCTCGACAACGCCCTCGATCACGGCACGGCGATCGCCGCGCGGTCCGGTCTTAATGCTCACGGCCACGATGTCGCCGTCCATAATCTCGCGCTTGCCGCGACCCATGACCTTATAGTCGCCATTATCGGTGACAACATAGGCGCTGTGCTCATGGAGCTGCACGCGGCCCGTCAGGCTGGGACGCCGCTCGCTGCGCACCAGCGCGCGCTTGTTGCGAGCGCTACGCTTATGTTTGTTATTGCGCCCCATGGCGCCTCCTTACTATCTGTTGCGGGGCCCGCAGGCGCAACCGCATCATGTCAAAACACCGTGCAGGCCTAAACCGCACGCATCAAAGAGTCTACCCAATCAACAACAGGGCACGCACCTCGCGTCATGATCCCTATGTGACGGAGAAAATCGAATTATCGAAACAAGCCGAACTGCCGGTGAGCCCTTTTCCTCCGTCGCACGGGATCAAAAAACGGGCCGCCCCAGAGCGGGACGGCCCGTTAGCAAAACTAATTCCAGCTGTGTCTACACGCGCAGGTAGCGACGCATGGCAATGGCGGAACCAAAGAGACCGATGATCACGCCGACCAGGATCAGTGCGGCATACGTCACCAGGTAGTATTGCATCGGCAGCGCAAACGACATCCAGCCAATGCTCTCCTGAAGACGCGGAACCAACAGGTTGCGAAGCAGCTCCAAAACACCGATGGAAAGCAGTGAGCCCAAAACGGCCTGCAGCACGCCCTCGGTGATAAACGGACCGCGAATAAAGCCATTGCTGGCGCCCACCAGGCGCATGATAGCAATCTCGCGGCGGCGAGCCGTAATCGACAGGCGAATCGTGTTGTTGATAAAGATGAACGCGATAAACGTCAGCAAACCAACAAGCACAACGGCAGCGATGCGGATGTAGTTCGTCACCTGGAACAGGCGGCTCACTTCCTCCTGACCGTACAGAACGCTCGCGTCAACGTCACCGTCATCCGCGATCTTCTGGAAATCGGAGTTCTTCTTGAGCTTCTTGGCCGTGCTCTCGACCTGGGACGGATCGTCCATCTCGATCGCGAACGAAGCAGGCAGCGGATTCTGGCCATCAAGTGCGCTCAGAGTGGCGTCGGCGTTACCCGACATCTTGCTCGTGTACTCGGCCAGCGCGTCGTCCTTGTCCTTATAGGTCACGGACTTAACGTTGTTCCACGTCTTGAGCTCACTCTCGAAAGCCTGGACGTCGGCCTGGTCGGCGTCATCGCTAATAAACGCGTTGATAACAACCTGGTCCTCAACGGTGCCGATCACGGAGTTCAGCATCGCGGAACCCATGATGAACAGGCCGATGATAAACAGCGAAAGGAAAATCGTGATGACGGCGCCGAGCGAGGTGGTCCAGTTACGGAAGAAGTGGCTCATTGCCTCTTTGAGCGAATAGCCCACGTTAGTTGGTGCCATAGTTGCCGTAACCTCCCCTCTCCTGGTCGCGGATTACGTGGCCGCCCTCGAGGGCGATCACGCGACGATGCATACTATCGACCATTTCGCGATCGTGGGTAGCCACGATCACGGTCGTGCCGGTGCGGTTAATGCGCTCGAGCAGCTTCATGATGCCGAGCGAAATTGCCGGGTCGAGGTTGCCCGTTGGCTCGTCGCAAATCAGCAGCGGCGGACGGTTGACCATGGCGCGGGCGACGGCCACGCGCTGTTGCTCGCCGCCGGAAAGCTGATCGGGCAGCGAGTCCATCTGATCGGCCAAACCGACCAGACGCAGTACCTCGGGCACCTGGCTGCGAATGACGCCCTTGGGCTTGCCTATGCACTGCAGGGCAAACGCCACGTTTTCATAGGCGGTCTTTTGCGGCAGAAGCTTAAAGTCCTGGAACACGGCGCCAATCTGGCGGCGCAGGAAGGGAACCTTGCGGTTCTTGATTTTCATGAGATCCTGACCGGCGACCAAAATGCGACCGCTCGTAGGCCTGACATCACGGTTGAGCGTGGAAAGCAGCGTGGTCTTACCCGATCCGGAATGACCGACCAAGAAGACGAACTCACCCGGATAGATCTCGATGTTGATGTCGTCGAGTGCGGGCTTGTTGGGCTGTGCCGGGTAGATCTTGGTGACATGCTCCATCAGAATGACGGGCTCGACACCGGCCTGCTTGGCCATCTTCTTGCGACTTGCCTGCGGATCGATAGGCGCGAACACCGACGTAAAATCGGGGTTGTTGAGCGCGTTGTCAAGACTTGCGACCTCGGCAGCCTGATCATTCTCGACCATGGGCGCAGCGGGCTGCGTAGGATCGGGAATGCCGGCAAAGAGGCCGGACTGCGCCGGCTGCGGCGCGGGCGTAGCAGGAGCCATGGGATCGGGAATGCCCGCCATGGTCGGCTGAGGCTCGGCTGACGTCTGAGGCTGGTTCACGCGAGCAGCCACCTTTTGGACGGGCTCAAAGCCCGCAGCGGCAGAAAGCTCGACATCGCTGGTGGGATTGTAGGCAAAGGGATCGGATGCCGGCCGTGCCTGATCTGCCGGCTGTGCGGGGGCCTGGGCATTATGCTGGCCCTCTGAATCCGGAGTGGCGAAACGTGTGCCCGGGACACCTTGCCGTGTCTTGGGGGCCTCATCGCCCGCACCGGAGGTACGGAAGTGGTTACCCACTGGTGCTCCTTATCATCGTGCGTTTAAACTACATGAGCGCTTTGTATTTTAGCAGCATTAGCTTCGCTGCACATAAGACGCACGGTTTTGCAACCCCCACCAGCCTCCGGACGGGGCCCGCTTCCCGGAGGAAGCCCTTGCTTGGTGCGGGCCTGATTTGTTTGTTACCGACAAAAACAGGGGCGCCCTCTTTGGGGGCGCCCCTGTTGTGGCTTGCATACGGTTGCTGAAGCGATACTTTGCCTCGTCTTGCCCTAGGCCAAGAACTCCTTGGTGGTTGCCACGATGTTGGCGGCATCCAGGCCGTACTTGTGCAGGAGCTCGGCGCCCGGACCGGACTCGCCAAAGGTATCGTTGACGCCAATCTTCTTGAGCGGCGTCGGGCACTGAGCGCAGAGCACGTCGGCAACGGCGCTGCCCAGGCCGCCGATCACGGAGTGCTCCTCGACGGTCACGACGTGGCCGGTCTTGGCGGCGCTCTTGACGATCAGATCGGCGTCGATGGGCTTGATGGTGTGCATGTTGATGACCTCGGCGTCGATGCCCTCGGCAGCGAGCTGCTCGGCAGCCTCGAGAGCCTCGCCAACCATCAGACCGCAGGCGATGATGGTCACATCGGCGCCCTCACGCATGACGATGCCGCGGCCCAGCTCGAACTTGTAGGTCTCGGGGTCGTTGATGACCGGCGAGGCCAAACGGGCAAAGCGCATGTACACGGGACCGTCGCACTCGTAGGCGGCGCGGACCACGGCGCGGGCCTCCACGTCGTCGGCCGGGACAATAACGGTCATGCCAGGGATAACACGCATAAGGGCGATATCCTCGCAGCACTGGTGCGTGGCACCGTCCTCGCCCACCGAAATACCGGCGTGCGTGGCGCCGATCTTGACGTTGAGGTGCGGATAGCCGATGGAGTTACGGACCTGCTCAAAAGCGCGGCCGGCGGCAAACATGGCAAAGGTGCTCGCAAAGGCAGTACGACCGGTGGTCGCGATACCGGCGGCGACACCCATCAGGTTGCTCTCGGCAATGCCCACATCAAAGAAGCGGTCGGGGCAGGCGGCCTTAAACTTACCGGTCTGCGTGGCGGCAGCCAGGTCGGCGTCGAGGACCACAAAGTCGTCGTGCTCGGTAGCGAGCTCAACGAGGGCCTCGCCGTAGCTTACACGCGTGGCGATTTTCTTGACGTCTGCCATCCTAGAGCTCCTCTCCGGCGGCCGTGAGCTCTGCCATGGCCTGCTCAAACTGTTCATCGTTGGGGGCCTTGCCGTGCCAACCAACCTGGTTCTCCATAAAGGAAACGCCCTTGCCCTTCATGGTCTCGGCGATAATGGCGGTAGGCTGACCCTTGGTGGCGCGAGCCTCGGCAAAGGCGGCGCGAATCTGACCGAAGTCGTTGCCGTCGGCGAGCTCCACCACGTGGAACTTAAAGGCGCGGAACTTGTCGGCGAGCGGCATGGGATCGTTGACCTCCTCGACGGGACCGTCAATCTGCAGGCCGTTGTGGTCAACGATCACGCAGAGGTTGTCGAGCTGCTGATTGCCGGCAAACATGGCGGCCTCCCAGACCTGGCCCTCCTCGCTCTCGCCGTCGCCCAGCAGGGCGTACGTGCGGTAAGTATCGCCCCAGTGCTTGGCGGCGACGGCCATGCCCACGGCGGCGGAGATGCCCTGGCCCAGCGAGCCGGTGGACATGTCGACGCCCGGGGTGTCGTTCATGTTGGGGTGGCCCTGCAGGTGGCTGCCGATATGGCGCAGCGTCTCGAGGTCCTCCTTGGGGAAGAATCCGCGCTCGGCGAGCACGGCGTACAGACCCGGAGCGCAATGGCCCTTGGAGAGCACAAAGCGGTCGCGGTCGGCCTTGCGAGGATCGGCCGGGTCGACATTCATTTCCTCAAAGTACAGATAAGTCATGATGTCGGCAGAGCCGAGCGAACCGCCCGGATGGCCGGACTTGGCAGCGTGCACGCCGGTGACGATGCCCTTCCTTACCTCGTTGGCAACCTTTTTGAGCTCTTCGTCGCTCATTGTGCCTTCCTTTCATCCTCTTTAGACAAGATGCGCACGGCGCAGAAGGTAATCCCAACCCAGCCGCAATGCACGTGCGCCATTCATTATGCTGGAAACTGAAGGCTTTACCAGAGTTTTTATCATTATTTGAATAATTTAGCAGGCAGACCCGCTGATGAATCGGTTTATCAATGTGAACGTCTTTTGGATGGAGCGCAGTCTACCCTACGCGTTAATGTCCTTGAACCCCTCGCCGAAGGCTTCCGTAACGTCGGCGACCGTCACGATAGCTTGAGGATCGCGCTCGCGCACGATGGTCTTGAGTGTATTGAGCTCGCGGCGGCTAACGATCACCATAATCACCGGCTTCTCAGCGCCCGAATACATGCCGGTCGCCTTAAATTTAGTGCAACCGCGACCCAGACCATACATGATATCGGCCGCGATATCGGGGAAATTCTCCGAGATGATGAGCACCATACGGCGCTTGTTGCCGCCATCGACCACAGCGTCGATCACATAGCCGCTAATCACCATCGAAAGCCCTGCATACAGCGCGTTCTCTAGAGAGAAAACGGGGGCCGATGCCGCGCATACGGCGACATCGATCGCCATGACGGTCGAACCCACCGGCAGCGAGGTATTACGCGAGATAATCTGGCCGATGGTGTCGGAGCCGCCGGTGTTGGCGCCGGCGCGTAACACCATGCCGTAACCAATGCCCGTGATAATGCCGCCCCACATAGCGGGAAGCATCAGGTCTGCATCTGCCAGAGGCGCTACAAACGGGGCAAACAGGTCGGTAAAGAAGCCCAGTAGCACAAAGCCTGTCGCCGTCTGTACCACATAGAACATGCCGCCCTCGCGCATTACGACCAGCAACAGCAAGGCGTTCATCACGATGGTTTGGATACCGACGGGCAGCGACACGCCTCGCGCGGCACCGACCGCCTGGATAATAGTCGCAAGGCCCGTAACACCACCGGCGGCAAGACCGTTGGGAATCAAAAACAGGTCAGTCGCGATGGCCGCCAAAGCGCACCCAAGCATGATCTGGGGCAGATCGTGGAAGAAGTTCATTGAAAGAATGCGCTTAATATCCAGACGATATGCCATGCTGCCCCCCTCAAAAAAGCGCACCCCATTGGGTGCGCTTTGAACTTCTTACCGTATTTGATTCTACCGATTCGCCGAGGAAAAACCACCCCGCGGCGGGTTTGCTCTGGATATAAAACCGCCCTGTCCAGAGTTTAGTGTCGGTCCGTGACTCACCCGGGGCTTAAGCGGACGGAGACTCCGCATCAGCATTGCCGGTAGCCCAGCGATGGTAGCCGATCACAAACGGATCCAAGTCGCCATCGTCGAGAACGGCGTCGACGTTGCTGGTCTCCACGCCCGAGCGCAGGTCCTTGACCATCTGATACGGATAGAGCACGTAGCTGCGGATCTGGTTGCCAAAGCCAATCGTGGTCTTGGGACCGCGGATCTCGTCGAGCGCCTCGGCGCGCTTCTCGAGCTCAATCTCGTACAGGCGGGCCTTGAGAATCTGCATACACGCGGCCTTGTTCTGAATCTGGCTGCGCTCATTTTGGCAGGTCACTACAATGCCGCTGGGAAAATGCGTCACGCGCACGGCGGAGTCGGTGGTGTTGACGCCCTGGCCGCCCGGGCCGCTTGCGTGGTACACGTCGACGCGGATATCGTCGGGGTTGATCTCGATATCGATATCGTCGGGCAGCACCGGAATGACCTCGACGCCGGCAAACGTAGTCTGTCGACGCTTCTTATCATCGGTGGGGCTAATGCGCACCAAACGGTGAACGCCGGCCTCGGCACGAAGCATACCGAAGGCATCCTTGCCCTCAACGGTAAAGGTCGCGCGATCAATGCCAATGACCTCGGCAGCGGGGCAATCGTTGATGGTGACCTTCCAGCCGCGGCGTTGGCAGTACTTCATGTACATCTTAAAGAGCATGAAGGTCCAGTCCTGCGCCTCCAAGCCGCCCTGTCCGGGCTTGATGGTCACAATCGCGTCACCGTGATCGAACTCGCCGGTAAACCAGCTCGAAAGTTCGAGCTCATCGATGGCGCGTGCCAGACGATCAGCCGTGGCGGCAGCCTCCTCACGCAGTGCAGCGGCATCGGGGTCATCGCCCATTTCCTCGGCAAGTTCCAGCGCCGCGCGGGCGTCGGAGAGCTCGCCGCGCGCGGTATCCACGGCGGCGATATCCTCCTTGGCGCGCGCAATCTCTTCCATCGTGGCGCGAGCGGCATCGGCGTCGTCCCAAAAGCCGGGAGCGACGCTCTTGGCCTCAAGCTCGGTCACGTGGGTGCGCTTCTCGTCCAAATGAAGATACGACTCGACCTCGCCGAGCCGGTCCGCAAACGCGTCCAACTCGGCGGGCGTTACCTCTAAAGCATCCGCCATTAACGATTCCTGCCGTGGCAGTACTTGAACTTCTTGCCGCTGCCGCAAGGGCACGGTTCGTTGCGACCCACGTTGACATACGGGTCGTCGCTCTCGGACTTGCGGTAGGTGGTCACCTTAGCGCCGTTGTTGACAGCTGCCGGTCCGCCCTGGACGGCCGTGCGAGCCTGTGCCCGCGCCTCCTTGCGCAGGACCGAGTTGCCGTTGTCGCCATCGACGTCGGCGGGGCCGGAGAAGCGCGCGCCCTCGAGCGCGGGGTCCTCCTTGCGCTCCACAGCCTGCGGGGCGGCCTTGATCTCGATGCGCAGGACGGTGCGCAGGTAATCCTCGTACATGGTGTCAACGAGCATCTGGAAGGCACCATAGGCCTCAGTCTTGTACTCGACCAGCGGGTCGCGCTGACCAAAGCCGCGCAGGCCAATACCGGTCTTGAGATAGTCCATCTCCTGCAGGTAGTTCATCCAGCGGGTATCGATAACGCGCAACATAACCTGAGTATTGAGCTCGCGCATGAGGTCCTCGCCCAGGCGCTCGGCCTTCATGTTGTAGCACTTCTCGACGTAGGCCAGGACATCGGCAGCAAGGGCCTCGTAATCCTCGTCGGGGAACTTGGGCGTATCGATATGGCCGGTCAGCTCCACCACCCACTTGCGCAGGCCATCGAGGTCGCGCTCGCCGTCGTGGCTGTCCTTAGTGCAAAACTCCTGCACGCAGCGGTACACGGTGTCGTGCATGACCTCGGTGATGTGGTCGGTCAGGTCCTTACCGTCCAGAATCTTGTTGCGCTCGGCGTAGATAACCTGGCGCTGCTTGTTCATCACGTCGTCGTACTCAAGAACGCTCTTGCGCATGGAGAAGTTGATGCTCTCGACCTTGTGCTGAGCGCTCTCGACGGCCTTGGAGATGATCTTGTGCTGGATGGGCATGTCGTCGCCCATTTCTGCCGTGACCATCATCTTGGAGACGCGGTCCATCTTGTCGCCACCGAACAGGCGCATCAGATCGTCCTCGAGCGACAGGTAGAACTGGGTCTCGCCCGGATCGCCCTGACGGCCAGAACGGCCACGCAGCTGATTGTCGATACGGCGGGACTCATGGCGTTCGGTGCCGATGACGGTCAGACCGCCGGCGGCAAGCACGCGCTCGCGCTCGGCCTTGCAGGTCTCCTTGGCCTCGGCGTTAAACTGCTCGAGCTGCTCGGGCGTCACGTCCTCCATGGTCAGGCCCTCGTACTCCAGACGCTCGCGCACCAGCTCGTCGGGGTTGCCGCCCAGCAGGATGTCCGTACCACGACCGGCCATGTTGGTGGCGATGGTCACGGCGCCGTAACGACCGGCCTGGGCCACGATATGAGCCTCGCGCTCGTGGTGCTTTGCGTTGAGGACCTCGTGTGCGATGCCGCGCTTGGTAAGGGCTGCCGACAGCTTCTCGGAACTCTCGATGGAGACGGTACCGACCAGGACCGGCTGGCCCTTGGCGTGACGCTGCTCGACATCATTGGCAACGGCGTTGTACTTGGCCTGGATGGTGCGGTAGACCAGGTCCTCGTGATCGACACGCTGCACGGGCTTGTTGGAGGGGATGACCTCGACGGGCAGCTTGTAGATCTCGCGGAACTCGGCGTCCTCGGTAAGCGCCGTACCGGTCATGCCGGAAAGCTTGTCATACAGACGGAAGTAATTCTGCAGGGTGATGGTGGCAAGGGTCTGGTTTTCCTCGCGCACGAGCACGCCCTCTTTGGCCTCGATAGCCTGGTGCAAGCCCTCGGAGTAGCGACGGCCCTCCATGATGCGGCCGGTGAACTCATCGACAATCTTGACCTCGCCGTTGGTAACGACGTACTGCTTGTCGCGGTGGAACATGTATTGGGCCTTCAACGCCTGCTGCAGGTGGTTGACCAGCTGGCCCGAAAGGTCGGCGTAGATGTCCTCGATACCCAGGCGGCGCTCGATCTTCTTGAGGCCGCGCTCGGTGGCGGCAATGGTGTGCTTGGCCTCGTCCATGACGTAGTCGCCCGTGGGCTCCACGTCCTCGGTGGCGGTGAGCATATCGTGCGACACGTCCTCGCCGCGCTCCAGCCCGCGCACGGCGCGCGCGAAGTCCTTGTAGGTGCTGGCCGACTTGGTGCCGGCGCCCGAGATGATCAGCGGGGTCCTGGCCTCGTCGATCAGGATGGAGTCGACCTCGTCGACGATAGCGTAGCTGTGGCCGCGCTGGACGCGCTGCTCGGGGCGGGTGACCATGTTGTCGCGCAGGTAGTCAAAGCCAAACTCGGAGTTGGTGCCGTAGGTGACATCGGCCTGGTAGGCCGGGCGCTTAAGCTCGAGCGGCATGTTGTTCTGCAGCAGACCGACGGTCATGCCCAAATACTTGTAGATGCGGCCCATCCACTCGGAGTCGCGCTTTGCCAGGTAGTCGTTGACGGTAACGACATGCACGCCCTTGCCGGCGATGGCGTTAAGATAGCCGGCCAGGGTGGAGACGAGTGTCTTGCCTTCGCCGGTCTTCATCTCGGCGATATGACCTTCGTGCAGCGCCATGGCGCCGATGAGCTGTACGTCAAAGTGACGCATGCCCGTGATGCGCTTTGAAGCCTCGCGCACGGTGGCAAAGGCCTCGGGGAGCATGTCGTCAAGCGACTCGCCGTTAGCATAACGCTCGCGGAACTTATCGGTCTGGCCGCGAAGCTCCTCCTCGGTCATCTTCTCAAACTGAGGCTCAAGCCCGTTGATCTGGTCAACGATCTTGTAGTAGCGCTTAAGGTCCTTATCGGATCCAAAGGACAGCAGCTTTGACATGAATCCCATGTGGTTTTCCTTTTTTGGCCATCGCCCGTAGCGCACTGCACTGGGCGAGTTAAACACAGATAGTTGTACTTTAGCCAAACGGGACGCACGCTATACGCTCGACCTCATCCCCCACGTAATAACTACGACCGACCTGCCAAAAAGGGACGTTTTATTTTAGTGGCTACGGCCCAGATAGGCGCCGATAACTTTGCGCTGCTCGGCGCTCGCCCGATAGTAGACGCGAAGCTCGCCTTCGGCATTCAAATCAAAGCGCGTCTCGTCAATCAGGCCATTCTTGTGCGCGGTCATGAGCGCCTCCTGCATGCGCGGCCTTGCAAAGGCGGCAAACGATGCGTACTCGGCCGCGAGATCGGCCATCACATCGTCGACGCAAGCCTCGTCATGGCAAACAAAATAATCGAGCATGGCATAGTTAAGCGGAAGCATCCCGATCACCGTCCTTTTTAACCATGTCGAGGGGATTCACGGCGATCAGGCAAATGCCGACGAGGTTGACGACGGCCGCCACCCATGCGACGGACGGAAGCGCGTAGCCGTCAAAGCCCAAGACCAGGCCGACGATAATCCACGTAAACAGCGGCGCTGTAAAGGTATAGGTGCCGTTGATGGCCATGCCCAGCGCCGTGCCGCACATGGAGTTGGCGCGATACCAGCTCATAAACGAAAAGTAGGCGGCAAAACCGGAGCAGGCGAAAAACACGACGGAGGATTTGTCGGTGAGCGCTTGGGCGACAAGGACGTAACTCTGACCAAGGGGCTCTCCGCATGCCAAGGTTAGGGCCGGCAGTACCAAGCACAGGTTGCCGACGCCCGAGACAAGCTGACGGATGTTGATGGCGATCTGAGGATCGATCATGCAGGTGGCGCGGCCGCCCACGCATCCCTCGACGCCCCAGCACAGGGCGGCTAACAGCGCCAGGCCCAAGCCAAGCGGCATGCCGGAAGATGCCTGCCCGCTCAGGCCGGCGCTACCGATCATAGCGCCGGCGACCACGCAGACAACGATGCCGGTGACGACACGGGGGCTAAGTGGCTGTCGGTAGAGCACGCGGGCGAGCACCGCACCGATCGCGGGGTTGAGCGCGGCGATGGGCACGGCAAGCGTGCCTGCCTGCGAAAGCGCGATAACGTAGGCGGCAGAAGCGATGGGCCCGCCAATGAAGGCGGCGGCGATAACGATGACGCCGGGCTTTGAGGCGATGCAGCGGCCTAGGTCGGCGAGTTTGCCCTGACCGGCAGTGAAAAACGTGGCCCAGACGGCACTCAGCACGTCATTGACGCCCGAGGCGATTGTGGGCAAGATGAATACCGCCAAAAGGCCGGAGGGAGCAAATGCATCGAACCAACCGGCCCAAACGCCAAAGAGCTGACCGGCGGTAACAAAGGCCGTGTACAGCGCATACATACAGCTCGAAAGCGCCGCGACAGCGATACCCTTCCTAAAATAGGCAGCATCGAGCGCACGCTTCTTTGCCACCGCGAGCTCGCGATTGCCCAAGGACGTCGATGTGTCCACGTAGCCTCCTATCGGTTACCTGCCAAAAAGGGACAGGTTTATTTTGGCAGGTTTTATCTGGGCAAACGAAAAATCCCCACCGTTCGGTGCAAAGAGGACGTGCTACTTTGCGTCGATAAGAAAAGGGCCGTGCACCCAATTGGATGCACGGCCCTTTTGCCATGAATGCGAGCGATTCCTCGGCGAGCTATTTACTCAGCAGCCTCGGTGGTCTCGGCCTCGGCAGCGGCCTCCTCGACGGGAGCCTCTGCGGGAGCCTCGGCGGCCTGCTTGGCAGCCTCCTCGGCAAACTTAGCGGCACGCTTGGCCTTCTCGGCAGCCTTAGCCTCAGCGGCGGCCTTGCGAGCGGCCTCGGCCTCAGCAGCCTTGGCGGCCTTGGCAGCCTTGGCCTCCTCGGCCTTCTTGAGCTGGGCGGCAGCGGCGCCACCGAACTTGTCGGCGAAGCGCTGGACGCGTCCACCGGTGTCGACGAACTTCTGCTGGCCGGTGTAGAACGGGTGGCACTCGTTGCAAAGCTCGACCCTCATCTCGGACACGGTAGCGTGCGTCTTGAAGGTGTTGCCGCAGGAGCACGTCACCGTGCACTCGACATACTGGGGATGGATACCCTGCTTCATGGTAGGACTCCTTATTGGTCAGGCGCTGGTTACCGATCAGCGCATAAGGCGTCTTGGTTTCCGACCAAGACAACAAACTCGGCTATGTTACCACGGCGTCGAGCGTCCCACAAAAGGTTCACGGTCTTTACGCCGGAGCGCACAGGCAAATCTGCCCGATCGCGGCGCCAACAGAGCCGCCCGAGCTGTCCAGGGTGCCAAAAATACACCCTACGAGACAAGCGCTCCATGTTGCAGACGTGTAACGCCACAGCAAAGGTGCCCCTTTTTGCACGGGACAGGTACAATGATGAACACTGTACCGTAGCGGAGCGCCGCCGCGCGCCGCTAACACGCGAAAGGGTTTCCCATGGCCGAGATCTCGTCCTCCCGTATCGTCATCACCGTCCTTGGCAAGAACCGCCCCGGCATTGTCGCCGGCGTCACCCGCGTCCTGGGCGAAGCCAATGTCGACATCCGCGACATTACGCAGTCCATTATCGAGGACATCTTCACCATGACCATGCTGGCCGACACCGCCGAGTCCAAGCTCGACTTCGCCGAGCTGCAGAAGGCCCTGGCCGAGGCCGGCGAGCTTTCGGGCGTTAACGTGTCCATCCAGCGCGAGGACGTCTTTAACTTTATGTACCGCCTGTAGCGAACAGGCTGCGTGACGACGGCCCAACGTGCGCCCAGGCGCAACGTCGCCACATGGCCCGGAGAGGAGCGCACATGGCCTACGACGCCAAGAAAATCTATTACCGCTTCGACGACCACCTGAGCCGCTTGGTCTTGGACTACGAAGCAAGCCGCCAGATTTCGCCCGAAAGCGAAAATCTATACTACGGCCTGCCGACCAACCCTTATGACGAGGACCTGTTTGTCGAGCACGATGTCAAGCGCGGCCTGCGCAATGCAGATGGCTCGGGCGTGGTTGCGGGCCTCACTCGCATCTCGGATGTGCATGGCTACAACAAGGTCGACGGAAAGGTTGTGCCCGATCAGGGTAAGCTCACGCTTCGTGGCTACAGCATCGAAGATCTGGTCAACAATGCCCAGGCCGAGAACCGCTACGGCTACGAAGAAGTCGCCTACCTGCTCATCACGGGCTCTCTGCCCACCAAGGAAGAGCTTGACGGTTTTTGCGAACGCCTGGGTGCTTTTAGGCACCTGAGCGACGAATACGTCCGCGTGTTCCCCATGACCACGGTATCCTCGAGCATCATGAACGTGCTTCAGCGCGCCGTGTTGCTGCTCTATGCCTTCGATGCCGAGCCCGATGTAATCACACCCGAGCACGAGATCGACGTTGCCATTTCCATGCTGGCACGTCTGCCCCGCATCGCCGCTTTTGCGCACATGGCATCGATCGCAAAGTGCCACGGTTCGGAGATGCACGTGCCGCACCCCACGCCCGGTCTCTCCACCGCCGAGACCATTCTGCAGGTCCTGCGCGGCGGCATGGCGTTCACCCGCGACGAGGCCATGCTGCTCGACGTGATGCTCATGCTCCACGCCGAGCACGGCGGCGGTAACAACTCCACCTTCGCCTGCCGCGTGCTGTCGTCTTCGGCCACCGACCCGTATTCCGCCTACGCCGCGGCTATCGGCTCGCTCAAGGGCCCGCGTCACGGCGGTGCCAACTCCAAGGTCGTATCCATGCACGAGGACATTCGCGCGCATGTTTCCAACTGGGAAGACGATGACGAGGTCGCTGCATATCTGAGCAAGATTCTCGACAAGCAGGCCTTTGACGGCACGGGGCTCATCTACGGCATGGGGCACGCCGTCTACACGCTCAGCGACCCGCGTGCCGAGGTCTGCCGCCACTACGCACGTTCGCTCGCCGCCAAGAAAGATCTGGGCGAGGAATTCGCGTTGATCGAGCGCATCGAGCGCCTGGCGCCCCAGGTCATGCGCGACCACGGCATGACCAAGCCTATCTGCGCCAATATTGACCTGTACACGGGCTTTATCTACAAGATGCTCGGCGTACCCGAGACACTCTTTACGCCGATGTTCGCCGTGGCCCGCATGGCAGGCTGGTCGGCACACCGCATGGAAGAGCTCTTCTGCGCACACCGTATTATTCGCCCGGCATACCGTCCGGTGATCGAGCCACTGGAGTACAAGCCACTCGCCGACCGTTAGGACGCGCACCGTTATAGAACACGAGCGTGGCCAGGGCATCACCGCCCTCGGCCACGCTTTTTATGCCAGCAGAAAGGGCTGCATCGAATGATTGTTTTTTCCGATATGGATGGAACACTGTTGACGAGTGACAAGCAGATGAGCGACGCCACCTGGGCGATGCTCGACGAGCTCGCACGTCGCGGCATTGAGTTTGTACCGTGCACGGGGCGTCCGCTGTCGGGCGTCTTTGAGGCCATCCTCGCCCATCCTGCCGTGCACTACGCGGTCTGCGCCAATGGCGCTAGCGTCTGGCAGCTCGACGAGGATGTGCCCACCGATGCCTCACGCGCCACGCGCATATTGAGCCGACCGCTCGACCGCGCCATCGCCCACCGCGTCCATAGCATTGCCGCCGGCCACGATGTGACCTTCGATATCTTCGCGGACGGGCAGTGCTTCCTTCCCCGCTCGCTCTACACGCGCCTGGACGAATTCTGCGGCGGAGATCCTCACATCGCGGCTTCGCTCAAGCGCACGCGAACGCCGATCGACATGGATATCGACAGCAAAATCGACGAGGTCGAGGTGCTCGAACGCATCGCCATGTACTGGCACGACTCAGCCGACCGCGATGCTATCGTGGCGGCGCTCGACACACTCGAAGGCATTGAGGTCACGCGTTCGTACGCCATGAATATCGAGGTCATGGGCGAGGGCGCCACCAAGGGAACGGCATTGGCTTGGCTATGTGGGCATCTGGGCGAGCGTCTCGCCGACGCCTGGGCGTTCGGCGACAACATCAACGACATCCCCATGCTGCAGGCGGCGGGCCACGGTACGGCGATGATCAATGCCGAGCCCGAGGACCGCGAAGCCGCCGGCGCCATCACCGAATACGACAACGACCACGACGGCGTCGCCCGCGCCATCATGGCCGCCCTCGCCTAGCAGCAGCAACCCGGCAGGGTAGCTAATTTGGGACGGGGCTTTTTTAGCTACCCTGGTCACAGTAGTCGTTGGGGGCACTCTTCGCGGGGCGCTGCAAGGACTGTCCCCATCTGCCGAATTAGGCGAGACTCTCCAGCACGCGACGGAGCTCCTGCTGGACGGCGTGGTCGCGGTTGCACCCCACCACGCGATCGGCGACTGCCTTGAGCGCGGGGCGCGCGTTTTCCATCGCGCAGCCCGTGCCGACAAAGCGAATGATCTCGTAGTCGTTCATCGAGTCGCCAAACGCCATGACCTCGTCGCGTTCGACGCCATAGTGCTCCATGAGCTGTGCGATGCCCGAGGCCTTCGACACACCGGGCTGCATGGCATCGATCCACGCGTTGCCCGAAGGCGCAAAAGTAAAGAGCTGACCGAGTTCGCGCTGTAGCACGTAGGCGCTGTCCATAACGGCACAGTCATCGCAAAAGATACTCGCCTTGATGATATTTACGCTGGGATCGGGCAGCTCCCAAATGCGCTCGGCATTGGGAAGGTCCTTATCGACCTCGCGTACGAACTTGCACTCGTCATCGAGCAAAAAGGACTTGGTTCGGTCAAAGAGTGCAAGATGCAAATTGGGAAACGTCGCGACGGCCTGGGCGAGCTTTCGAATCGCCAGGTGCGAATACACCTCGCGGTCTACCATTTTGCCGTCGGCGTAGACCTGGGCACCGTTAGCTGCGACAAAGTCCATCTTGTCGCGAACGGGTGCAAAGAACTCGCACAGGCGATCGTAGCGGCGGCCTGACGATGCGGCAAAATGCACGCCATGCTCGCGTAGCGCCAAAATCAGTTCGTAGGTCTCGGGAGGCACCTGGCCGTTTTCGTCAAGCAACGTGCCGTCCATATCGGATGCAATCAGTTTAAACATAGAAAAGCTCCCTTCGGGCTTGCTGGAATCGAACGTGTATCCGATTCCAACGTACCCAAAGGGAGCTCAAATAAGACCCCGCAGTCATAAACGTTACATAGACCTGGCAAATAGCTCACGCGCGCCAGAGAGCCCACGGTCGCGGCGTCAGGCGACACGCCACCCCGACGGCTAGTCGTTTAAGAACGTCCCGATGATTAGTCGGCGTAGGTGAAGGTCGTGACGTCGAACATGCCCTCGGGGCGGATGCGGAGCGTCGGGATGACCGGCAGGGGCAGGAAGATGATGCCCATGATGGGGTCGAGCGGCGGCTCAATACCCATGGCGCGCGCCTTGACCATAAAGTCGTCGTGCTGCGCTGCGACATCCTCGGCCGTGCCCTCGCTCATCAGGCCACCGAGCGCCAGCGGAATGCGCGCCACGACCTCGCCGTTGCGCACCAGCACGTGACCGCCCTGGCCCACGGCCTCAACAGCAGCCATCATATCGGCGGCGTTGTCGCCCACCACGCACACGTTGTGCGAGTCGTGGCCGATCGTGGAGGCAATGGCACCACCGGTGATGGTGAAACCGCGCACCCAGCCGCGACCGATATGCTTGCCGACCAGGCCCAGGCCAGCGGGGCCGTCGCCGTCGACGCCCTCGGCCTGCAGCGACACGCCGCGGCCATGGCGCTCAATCAGCATAATGCGGCGCAAATCCTCGTCAGTCTCGGGACGAACCGTGCCCGTGATAGCCATGCCCGGGACTACATCGATAACGGCCTCGCCCGGTTTAAAGGCATAGTCGAACACGTCGAGCGAAAGCTTCGGCAGCTTAACAGAGGCGCGCAGCTCGTCGGCAAGGGCCGCAACCTCAGCCATCTCGGGTGCGATCTCGCCCACAAAGGTGCCATCCTGCGCCACCAGAGCACCGGCGGCATATACGCGATGCGGGGCCGTGGCAAACGTCAGATCGTTGAGCACCAGCAGGTCGGCACGCTTGCCCGGAGCGATGGCGCCGCGGAGCTCATGCGGATCGCGGCAACCGTGGTCCAGGCCAAAGGCCTCGGCCGTGGAAAGGGACGCCATGGAGATGGCGACCACCGGGTCGATGCCGGCCTCGATGGCCACGCGGCAGGCGTTGTCGATCATGCCGGTCGAAAGCGCATCGGAGGGAGCGCGGTCGTCGGTCGCAAAGCAGCAGCGGCGAGCACGGGCGGGGTTTTCCAGCAGCATAGGCGACAGGTTGGCAAGGTCATGGCTGCAGGTGCCCTCGCGCAGCATGACATACATGCCGCGGGATAGCTTGTCGAGCGCTTCCTCGGGAATCGTCGACTCGTGGTCGGCGATAATACCCGCCGCGGCATAGGCGTTGAGATCCTTGCCGGCAACAAGCGGAGCATGACCGTCAACCTGCTTGGACGGTGTCTGGTTGGCAGCATCGATGCGAGCGCAGGTCTCGGGGTCGGCCATAAAGACACCCGGCAGGTTCATCATTTCGCCCAGACCAAAGACGTCGCCCGGATGCTCGGCAAAAAACGCCTGCATATCGGCAGCGGTGATGACGGCACCGGCCTGCTCGTCGGGCAGTGCGGGCACGCACGAAGGCATCATGTACTTGATGGAGATGGGCGCGCGACAACCGTCCTCAATCATAAAGCGCAGGCCGTCTAGGCCGGAAACGTTAGCGATCTCGTGGCTGTCGGCAATAGCGGTGGTGGTACCACGCGTCGCAGCCATGCGCGCATACTCGGCGGGACGGATGTTCGAAGACTCAATATGCAAGTGTCCGTCAATAAAACCGGGTGCGAGATAGCGACCCTGACAGTCGATGACCTCAGCCGCCTCGTACGTACCAGCAGCGTCATCTCGACCATCGTAGAGAACACCGACGATCACGCCGTCCTTGACGGCGACGCTACCGGGCGCCACGCGCTGACCGTACACATCAACGATTTGTGCGTTGGTAAACAGTGTGTCGACGGGCACGCGGCCCTCGGCGGCATCGATCACAGACCTCATGACCTCAACGGACATACATACTCCTTTAACCGTAGAAAAAAAGCTGCGGAGCGGACAGACCTTCACCGCAGCAAGCCAATAGCCATTGTATGCCCAAACGATGGGCCAGCAATACGCCTCCTGCTTAACGGCACACACCACTTGGCGCAATGGGGACAGGCTGCTTTGTACCAAAAAGAAACGTCCCTAAGTGCCAACCAGGACAACGCCGTAGGTGGAGGACGGACAGCGAGCGGACTCCAGAGCGAACAAATTGGCATGAAAAGAGAACGGCATAGACCTTCTGGTCATGCCGTCCTCTTTGAATGACAAGTTGTCGCTCTGGTGCCCGCGCAGCGTCGACCGGTCCGCCGTTCGTTAGAACGGCGGAACTGAGGGCAGCGTCAAGCTGTTACGCGGTTTGGTAAAACCGCGTAACTAAATAAGCTTGAAGCCCTTGCGCTTGCCCACGGAGAGGGTGTCGCCCAGCTTGAGGGCACTGGGGTCGATGTTGTAGCTCTTGGGAGCCACGGCCTTGCCGTTGATCTTGACACCGCCGCCATCGATGTCGCGACGAGCCTGGCCGGCGCTGGCCGAAAGACCCAGGTCCTTGAGCAGGCCGGCAAGGTAAATCTGGCCTTCGTCGTTTACAGTCAGCTCAATATGCTTCTCGGGGAAGTCGGCGAGCTGGCCCTCCTTGAACACGCGGTCGAACTCGGCCTGAGCCTCGTCGCCGGCACCGGCGCCGTGGTAGGTGTCGCACAGGTCGCGGCCCAGAGCGCGCTTGAGCTCATAGGGATCGGCAGAGCCATCGGCCAGGGCAGCGTCGATCTTGTCGACCTCGGCCGGGGTGAGCGAGCTCGCCAGGCGGTAGTACTTGCCAATCATCTCGTCGGGGATGGACATGGTCTTGCCGAACATATCCTTGGGCGCGTCGGTCAGACCGATGTAGTTGCCATAGGACTTGGACATCTTACGGACGCCATCGGTGCCCTCGAGCAGCGGCATGGTGAGCGCGATCTGCGGCTCCATGCCCATCTTCTCCATGAGCTCACGGCCGGCGAGCAGGTTGAAAAGCTGGTCGGTGCCGCCCATCTCCACGTCAGCCTTGATCATGACCGAATCGTATGCCTGCATCACGGGATACAGGAACTCGTGCAGGGCGATCGGCGTCTGGGACTGATAGCGCTTGGTAAAGTCATCGCGCTCAAGAATGCGGGCGACGGTGAACTTGGAGCACACCTGCAGCAGACCGGCCAGGTCCATCGACAAGATCCAGTCGCCGTTGTGCACGATGGTGGTCTTCTCGGGGTCCAAGATCTTCATGGCCTGGCTCACGTAGGTCTCGGCGTTGGCCTCGATCTGCTCCTGAGAAAGCTGCGGGCGGGTGGAGTTCTTGCCCGAGGGGTCGCCGATCAGCGCGGTACCGTTGCCGATGATCAGGGTGACGTTGTGGCCCAGGTCCTGGAACTGGCGCATCTTGCGCAGGGGCACGGCGTGGCCCAGGTGCAGGTCGGGGCTGGTGGGATCGACGCCGAGCTTGATGTTGAGGGGCTCACCCTTCTCAAGCTTCTTACGAAGGTCGGCCTCGGGGACGATCTTCGCGGCGCCCGAGGTGATGATACGCATTTGCTCGTCAACAGACAGCATTGGGTATCCTCCTTTTGCTATAGCACCCTCGCCGAAAACGGCGGTGCTGGAAGTCCATAAACTCTCATATGATAACAAACTGACGCGACGCAGCACCTACGACAGGAAAATCCTCGTCCTGCCGCATGCGTCGATGGCAACTGGCAGACGTGTACCGTCACGCTCAACCAGATAGCGCGTCTGCCGGCGACGCAAGCAGTCGCGGCAACAGGCCTGTCCCGTCGCATCGGTGGCACAGACGCCCTCTGCGGTCAGCAGGCAGTGCTCGCACACCATGAGCTCGGGACGGTCGGTATCGACGGGGCCCAGGACGCCAGGACAGGCGGCAAGCTCGGCAACGCGTTTCGCATCGTGAGCGACAAGTTCGGCAGGCAAAAACACGCGCTGCGCCCCAAGCCCTCGCAACCAGGCGAGCGTTGCCCGGTTCGCACAGAACACCGGCGCCGCCACGTCAAAGGCGACGCGCAGTTCGCGAGCTATCGCCACTTGTCCCAGATTACGACAGACGATGCGGCCGGCACGCTGCATGAGCGACCGAGTCCGCTCGATATCGCCCACACGGCAGACCTCGTCGAGCACAACAGTCGCATCGGACAGGTCGAGCTCTTCGTTTGGGTCCTGGTCCATCAGCTGCCAGGCAAAGACCAAGCGAGCGGCGACAGACTCTGCAGGTTCTTCCGGCTGCGCGCCACCATCCATCAGAACGCCCGCAAACGGCAGCGTCTCGACAGCGCGTTTCGCAAGCGCGACCGCATCGGCCTCGGCCCGCATGCGCTCCAGTGCCGCCGCCGTTTGCTCAAGCACACCAGCGCTGCGAATCAGATACACTTCGCAGCCCGCGTCGACCTTGCGCTTGCAATGGACAACGATGCGCTCCCCCGCCGCGGCATCCACCGGGCAGGGAACTTGCGGCCAGCGTTTAGGTACATCGGGCCGAGCGTCGGCGCCCGGGTAAAACCTGATCTCGAGCGTATCGCCCGCCGCCACGGCGGCATCGAGCTCGACGGTCACCTCCTCGTGTCCCACGGCAACCAAACGGCCCACATGCACGCCCTGGTTGATCGCGCGTTCAAAACTCATAAGCTCCGCGCCCGAGCGGCCTCGCAGATACGCGTCGGTAAACCCGCGGTTAAACGACCTTCCCAACTCACGTTCGAGCGCCCGCACGGCATCGGGATCCCACGCGCCATCACGCAGCATATCGAGCGCCCGGCGCCACGCCCGCACCACGTTGTAGACGTAGTCGGGGTTCTTCATACGCCCCTCGATCTTGAGCGACGCCACCCCGGCAGCAACAAGCTCGGGTAAATGAGCAATGCCCAGATAGTCACGCGAGCAGAGCAGACGATCGCCTTCGACGGCAACGACGCTCTCCCCAGCCTCATCCACCAAATCGTATGCCAGGCGGCACGGCTGCGTGCAGTCGCCACGCATCGCCGACCGTCCGCGCCGCAGGGCCGAAAACTCGCACGCGCCCGAATAGCCAATGCATATGGCACCATGGCAGAACACCTCGATGGGCACACCGGTAGCGCAGAGCGTCACAATCTCTGCCACGGTCAGCTCGCGCGCCGTCGTCACGCGCTCGACCCCCAACTCGTCAGCCGCCAAACGCACGGCCCCCTTGCTATGGACGCCCGCTTGGGTGGACAGATGAATCTCGACCCCCGGAATTGCCGCATGCAGCGCGCGGGCTAGGCCCGCATCTGCCACGATCAGTGCATCGGCGCCCAGCGCATGCGCATGTGCCCCCAGTGCCACGGCTTCGGACAGGTCGTCGTCGAACACGAATACGTTGAGCGTCACGTACACGCGCGCACCATGGGCGTGCGCCACGGCACACCCGCGCGCAAATTCGTCATCACTAAACCCGTGCGCACTCACGCGGGCGTTAAATCCGCTCAACCCGGCATAAATGGCATCGGCACCTGCCGCGATCGCGGCGAGCATCTGATTGAGCCCGCCAGCCGGAGCCAACAGCTCGGGCAGTGCCAGCCCCGATGTTGGCGTCCCATTCCCGCATTGTCTGCTAGGCTCAGTCGCCCAAATCGCCATCGGCAAACTCCTTACCAAGGTATGCAATCGCTCTGTTAATTGCCGTCAACCAGCATACACGAGGCTTCGCGCGGCTCGATTGGTTTATCGTGTAATAACTTATGTCCATCCTGCCCGACGCACACCCGCCGCCTGGCACGACATACTTGGAGGTCAACATATGGGTCCTCGCCAACGACAGGGACACGGTCGCTCTAAGACGCACGTCCTGCCCGTCATCCTGCTTTCGCTTTTGGGCTTTTTGCTCATCGCGGGCGTAGCATTTGGCATCGGCATGATCGGCAACGTCAACCGCTGGCTGTCCGACCTGCCCGACTACACCGACGCCAACGCCTATCTGGTCAGCGAGCCCACCGAGATTGTTGACTGCAACGGCAACAAGATCGCCAGCTTCTATACCCAAAACCGCAAGTCCATCACCAAGGACCAGGTCTCCCCGTACGTCCTGCAGGGCACGATCGACGTCGAGGACGAGCGTTTCTACGAGCACGGCGGCATCGACCTCTTGGGCATCGCGCGTGCCTCGGTGGCAACCCTTGCCGGCGGCCACGAAGGAGCCTCGACCATCACCCAGCAGCTGGTGCGCAACACCATCCTGCAGGAGGAGCAGTTCGACTCGACCATCGAGCGTAAGGTGCGCGAGGCCTATATCGCCATCAAGATGGAGGACATGTACTCCAAAGACGAGATCCTCATGATGTACCTCAACACCATTTACTATGGCCACGGCGCCTATGGCATCGAGGCCGCCGCCGAGACCTACCTCTCCAAGAGTGCTTCCGACCTCACCCTGAGCGAGGCCGCGCTGCTCATCGGTCTGCCCAACTCGCCTTCGCAGTACGACCCCACGGTCAATCCCGACCTGGCGCTTTCCCGCCGCAATAAGGTGCTCGACAACATGCTGCGCCTGGGCCACATCACGCAGGAAGAGCACGATGCCGCGCAGGCTGAGCCCATCACCCTCAACGTGACCGAGATCTCGGGCAGCGGCGTCGATGTGTACTCACAGCCCTACTTTGTCTCCTATGTCAAGCAGCTGCTCGAGCAGGAGTTCTCCACCGACGTGCTCTTTAAGGGTGGCCTGACTGTTAAGACCACCATCGACCCCACCATGCAGCAGGTAGCCGAGGAGGCTGTGCGCTCACAGCTCGACACGCTTTCGCTCGATGGCCTGGACATGGGCATGGTTGTCGTTGACCCCAAGACCGGCTACATCAAGTGCATGGTGGGCGGCTACGACTACAACGCCGACGAGAATCACGTGAACCACGCTACGGCAAAGCGCCCCGTGGGCTCCACGTTTAAGGCCTTTACGCTGGCAACTGCCATCCAAAACGGCATGAACCCCAACGTCAGTCTCAACTGCAACTCGCCACTCAAGGCCAAGGGCACCACGACCGAGGTGCAAAACTATGGCAACCAGAGCTATGGCAACATCACGCTTAAGCAGGCAACGGCATACTCATCCAACACCGGCTACATTCAGGTGGCCGAAGCCATCGGCAATGACAAGATCATGTCGCTCGTCAAAAAGCTCGGCATCGATCCCGCCAAGGACAATATCGAGGACGTTCCCGTCATGACGCTCGGCACCGGGTCCATCTCACCGCTCGAGATGGCATCGGCCTACGCCGCTTTTGCCAACGGCGGCTATTATCGCCAGCCGATCGCCATCACCGAGATCGACTCGCGTACCGGCTCGGTTCTGTACCAGCACACCGACAATCCCACGCGGGTGCTCACCGAAGGCGAGGCTGCCGCGGTTACCGACGTTCTATCCGGCGTCATGCAGGGCAGCGGCACGGGTGCCGCCGGCGCGCTGAGCGTCAACCAGCCCTATGCCGGCAAAACGGGCACCACTGACAACACCACCAACCTGTGGTTCTGCGGCTACACGCCGCAACTGGCATGCGCCCTGTGGACCGGTTATTCCGCAGGCGAGATTCCCATCCAAAAGTACGGTTCGGACCTGCTGGGCGACAGCACCAACCTGCCCGTCTTTAAGAAGTTCATGAACACCGTTCTTGCGGGCGCCGAGCGCGAGGAGTTCCCGACCGGAACGGCTCCCACGTACAAGAACAATAACGTCTGGAAGTTCTACGGCACAAACAACAAGAAGAAGGAAGAGGGCGAGGATAAGGACGAAGACGAGGAAGAAGAGGAGGAGACCACCGGCGGGAGCGGCAACGAGGGCGGTAACACCGGCGGCGAAGGCGATGCCGGCGGTACCACCCCTACTCCCGACCCCAGCCCCGACCCCAGCCCCAGCCCCAGCCCCGACCCTGGCCCGACCCCCGATCCCAGCCCTAGCCCGACCCCCGATCCCTCCACAGATCAGTAGATAGCAAAGCGCCCGAGCAGCTCAAATGCTCGGGCGCTTTTTGCTGGGACATACATGGCATATCGCGCGCAATCGAGATGCCACGACAGGAGCGTCACAAAAAGGGCGTCAGCTCAAAACCGACGCCCCTGTATTTCCACCGTCTTAGCTGGCGTTGTTTACGCGCGTAAAGCTATTTACGCGCGGCACTGAGCTTGTTAATCAGCGCTTCGAGGCGTTCGCCATCCTCGGCAGTCTGAGCGATAACCAAAATCGTGTCATTGCCGGCAAGCGATCCGAGCACATCGGGCAGCTCGGCCGCATCGACAGCCGCGGCAATGCCCGAGGCGGTGCCGGGCTGAGCCTTAATCATAACCAAGTTGTCGGTGCGCAACACACCGGTAACCAGCTCGGAGACCATGCGCTGCAGGTGCAGGTCCTCAGCCAGAACATAGATGCCCTCGGGCAGTTTGCGCAGCCCCATATCGGCGATGTCGCGCGAAACCGTCGCCTGCGTGCAATCAAAGCCCATGGCGCGGAGTTCGTCCACCAGCACGCGCTGCGTACGCACGTCTTTATTGCGCACGATATCTCTGATGGCATCCTGGCGCCCGTTGCGTTTTTTAGCCATATAAAACCTCACTCCATAGATGGCGAAGACAATCTATCAGTGATTGAATAGTTTAGCGCTATTTGAGGCTATTTGTGAATAAGAACGCATTTCGAAACAATTCTATGCAAATTATTTGCGAATATGCCACAGCTAGGCTATCCTTGCGCCCGTTCTGTTCAAAAAAGCAGCCAGATGCGCATACATAACGCAGCGCATAGGCTTAACGTTGGCAATCGGCCCAAACAAAAGTCCAAGGCCTCGGCGCTCTCCCTTAAGGGCCACCGCCATCTGGCGGGTCCGCACGTCATTGAGCATATCACGCAATCGTGCCGTGCGCTCAATTGAAGACACCCCATGGGGGCTCAGGCACAAATTCTCGATACAAGCAACCAAGCGGCCATAGTAAAACCGTTGGCAGGCCAGCTTTAGATGGTTATCGTCATCTATTGCGTCAAATGGCACGCAAAGCTCTTCAAGCGCCTTGGCGTCATCGGAAAGTCGCGAGAACATGGTGGGGTCGAATGAATCCGCGACCGATGGCGCGGCCGTATGGAAACAAGCTTCGGCGCACCCAAATACGCGTTCCGCATGCGAAAGGGCAGGCGCCAAAAAGTCGATCGCACGATACGACTCGGCATGCTGCAGACACAACTCAAACAGGGCGCGTTCATACATCACGCCGGAATGTTGACAAACCAGACCGCTCTCGACCAGCTTGGCCAGGCCTGAAGCCCGGTCTCCATCGTCGGCAAAGGCAATGGATTGCGCGTCCAACATACGAGAATGGCGTTCCCGATGCGTATCGTAGCGATCGAGCGACACCGAGGGAAATACGATATCTGCCGAGGTCTCACAAGCGACATCGAGCATTGCCAAAAACGCGTGCGGCGCAAACCACTCATCGGCGCTCATTGCGATAATGTGGGCCCCGCGCGAAGCGGCAAAACCCTCGCGAAGGCAAGCTCCGCTCGACGGATCGTCAACGTCTATCAAATCGATGTGAATATCTCTGCCCGCGGCAACATCGAGCGAATGACGAACGCCCGGCGCAGCGTTGCGACATGCAACGACAATCTGCATATCGTAGAGGTCTTGGTTTTGGACGCTTTCGAGTGCACGCATCGCGTAGCTGGGCGAACCCTCCACAACAAGGATCACCGAAAGTCGCGGAAGCGAGCCACGTCGAAGCAAGTTATCCATCCTCTCGACAGCAATAATCAACTGCCGTTCATGGTACACCCCGGCAATAAACGCAATGAGTCGCCTGATGCGCTGCACGCCAAGAACAGATGTTGCACACGGCTCGCCCACACGAGCAGCATACTTAGATGGCTCTCGCTTCTCCCCTATTCGAGCGCGACGAGCTCGGTGGGGTCATAATCTACGCCCATAAAGGTAAGGCCGCACGCCGGCGCCGTGGGACCCGCAGCAGTACGATCGCAAGCGTCAATCACCTCGCGCATCCACTCGGGATCGCGGCGATGCATGCCGATCTCGACGAGCGTTCCCACGATGGTGCGCACCATCGAATGCAAAAACGCATTGCCCTCGATGGTAAACGTGAGGATATCCTCGCCAAAGGCGACCTCGTGGCCAAACTCGGCACGCATCACGCAACGATGCGTTGGCTTGCCCACGGCAGAAGCGACCTTACAAAAGCTCTTAAAGTCCTGTTCGCCCAAAAGCGCTGGGCAGGCGGCTGCCATCGCATCCACGTCCAAAGGATAACGATGCCACCATACCGCACCACGCGATAGCACCGGACGCGCATCGCGATCGGCAATGCGGTAGGTATAGGTCCGAGAACGTGCGTCAAAACGCGCAGAAAAGCCCTTACGGGCCTTGTAGACCTCATTAACGGCGATATCTTTGGGCAGCAGCGCATCCATAGCTCGCAGCCACCTGCGGCGTGTTAAAGCGAGCTCTGCGTCCGTAACGGGCACGCTGATGTATTGGGCCACCGCATGCACCCCTGCATCGGTGCGCCCGGCACACGTCAAATCGACTGAGCGGCGCAAGAGCGTCTCTATGGCAAGACGCAGCTCTCCGGCAACCGTCGTCTGCCCCGGCTGCTCGGCAAATCCGCTATAGGACGAGCCGTCATAGGCAACACGAAACACCAACGTGGCATCGAGCTCTGGAGTCAAATTGAAATCAGACGGCGCGGTCATGGGCGCTCCCAACAAACAAACAACGATATCGCGACAAAAAAAGAGGGGTACGCGAACGTACCCCTCGAATATAGCCTATGCAGACGAATTGTCTACTCAGCGGTCTCCTCAGCAGGAGCCTCCTCGGCAGCGGTCTCCTCGACAGCCTCGACCTTCTTGGGAGCAGCGGCCTTCTTGGGGGCCGGAGCAGCCTTCTTGGCCTTGGGCGTGCAAGGCTCGGTGACGAGCTCCATGATAACGATGGGAGCGTTGTCGCCCTTACGGTTACCGAGCTTCATGATGCGGGTGTAACCACCGTTGCGATCCTGCCACATGCCCTGAGCAGCCTTGTCGAAGATTTCGGCAACGAGCTGCTTATCGCCAAGCTTGGCGATAGCCAGACGACGAGAGTGCAGGTCGCCCTTCTTGGCCCAGGTGATGATCGGCTCGACAACCGAACGCAGCGCCTTAGCGCGGGTCTCGGTGGTCTTGATGCGGTCGTTCTCGAAGAGGGCCTTGGCCAGGCTCTTCTTCATGGCCTTGGTGTGGCTCGCATCGGTGCCGAGCTTCAGGCCCTTCTTAACGTTGTGACGCATGGTCTAGTTTCTCCTCAAATATGCGAAGCATTAAGCCTTCAGGCTCAGGCCCATGGACTCAAGCTTGTCCTTCACTTCCTCGATCGACTTAACACCGAAGTTGCGGATGTTCAGAAGATCGTTCTCCGAGAACTCAACGAGCTGACGGACCGAGTGAATGCTGGCACGCTTAAGGCAGTTGTAGGAACGGACAGAAAGGTCCAGATCCTCGATCTGCTTGTCCAGCTCGGCGTTGTCGTTGGTGACCTCGGGAGCGAAGATCGAAACCTCCTCCTCGACCTCGGGGGTCTCGGCAAGGTTCATAAAGGCAGCCATATGCTGGTTGATGATATTGGCAGCCTGGACCACGGCGTCGCGCGGGGCGATGGAGCCGTTGGTCTCGATCTCGAGGACAAGGCGGTCGTAGTCGGTGTGCTGACCGACACGGCAAGCCTCAACGAGCTTGGCGCAACGGGATACCGGCGAGTACAGCGAGTCGACGTGGATCACACCGATGGGATCGTTGTCGCGCTTGTTGGCCTCGCCAGAGACATAGCCGCGGCCATAGCCGATGCGCATGCTCATGGTGAGATGGCCACCCTCGGTAAGCGTAGCGATGTGCTGCTCGGGGTTGACCAACTCAAACTCGGACGGAATAAAGAAGTCCGCACCGGTGACCTCGCAGGGGCCGTCAACCGAGATGGTGGCGGTCGCCTCGTCGGTCGTGCCGAGAGCCCTGAAGACAAGACCCTTGACATTCAGGACGATGTCAGTGACATCCTCGACCATGTTAGGGATGGTCATGAACTCGTGCTGCGCACCATCGATCTGAATAGCCTCGACGGCGGCACCCTCGAGCGAGGACAGAAGAACGCGACGCAAGGAGTTGCCCAGCGTATCGCCGTAACCGCGCTCGAGCGGCTCGACGGAGACACGAGCAGACGTCTCGTTGATCTCTTCGACCTGAACCTGAGGCCTAATGAATTCTGACATGTATTACCTCCAGCCTCAGCAGCCCGGATGGACTACTTAGAGTAGAGCTCGACGATGAGCTGCTCGTTGATATCACCGCTGATCTGCTCACGCGTCGGCAGAGCGAGCACGTTACCAGACAGCTTCTCGATATCGACCTCAAGCCAGCCAGGGACCTCAAAGCGCTCGGAGGAAATCAGAGCCTCCTTGATGGGGAGGAGGTCACGGAACTTCTCGCCGACAGCGACGACGTCGCCGGCCTTGACGCGGTAGGACGGGATGTCCACGCGCTTGCCGTTCACGGTGAAGTGACCGTGGCGGACGGACTGACGAGCCTCTTTACGGGTGCGAGCGAAGCCAAGACGGAAAACAACGTTGTCGAGGCGAGACTCAAGGATGATCATGAGGTTCTCACCGGTGACGCCGTTCATCTTACGGGCCTTGTTGAAGTAGCCGTGGAACTGCTTCTCCAGAACGCCATAGATGAACTTGACCTTCTGCTTCTCGCGCAGCTGCATGCCGTACTCAGATTCCTTGCGACGGCGCTTGGGCTGACGGATAGATTCCTTCTTGCTGCTGTAACCGAGCTCAGCGGGATCGATCCCGAGCTGACGGCAGCGCTTAAGAACAGGAGTCCTGTCGATTGCCATATTGATACGATCCTTTCAGTTACACGCGGCGACGCTTCTTGGGGCGGCAGCCGTTGTGCGGGATGGGGGTCTTGTCCTGAATGCTCGAGACCTCGAGGCCAGCAGCCTGGAGGGAGCGGATGGCGGTCTCACGACCGGAGCCGGGGCCCTTGACGAAGACGGAAACCTTCTTCATACCGTGCTCCATGGCCTGCTTGGCAGCAGCCTCGGCAGCCATCTGGGCAGCGAACGGCGTGGACTTACGGGAGCCCTTGAAGCCCACCTGGCCAGCCGACTTCCAGGAAATGACGTTGCCCTGGGGATCGGTGATCGAAACGATCGTGTTATTGAACGTAGAACGGATGTGAGCCTGGCCCACGGAAATGTTCTTACGGTCCGCGCGCTTCAGACGGGCAGCGCGAACGTTCTTCTTAGCAGTAGCCATCTATCTAGCGCTCCTTATTTCTTCTTCTTAGCACCGATCTGACGCTTCGGGCCCTTGCGGGTACGAGCGTTAGTGTGGGTGCGCTGGCCGCGGACCGGGAGGCCCTTGCGGTGACGAAGGCCGCGGTTGCAGCCGATGTCCATAAGGCGCTTGACGTTCTGGTTGCGCTCACGGCGGAGGTCGCCCTCAACCATGATCTGGTTCTTGTCGATATACTCGCGGATGGCGTTAACCTCATCCTCGGTGAGGTCCTTAACGCGCGTATCCACGTTAACGTTGCACTCGACGCAAATCTTCGTCGCAGTGGTGCGGCCGATGCCGTAAATGTAGGTCAGACCGATCTCAACGCGCTTCTCACGCGGGAGGTCGACACCATTAATACGGGCCAACGTAGTCTCCTCTCTTAACCCTGACGCTGCTTATGACGGGGGTTCTCGCAAATGACGAGGACCTTGCCATGGCGCCTAATGATTTTGCACTTATCGCACATCTTCTTGACCGAAGGACGTACCTTCATCGTTCTTCCTTTCGGTAGCGCTCAAACTACTTCCCTACTATCTACTCGCCCAGCCGCAGGCGTTTAAAACTATGGCTGGTCTTCACACACAATCCGACCGTAGGTTGAGCTAAGCCTGCAGTCGGAAATAGAGTGTGTGTATGCGTGCCGCTATTTGTAGCGATAGGTGATGCGGCCGCGGGTCAGGTCGTACGGGGAAAGCTCCACGACAACCCTGTCACCGGGGAGAATACGGATGTAATTCATTCGAATCTTGCCAGAAATGTTGCACAGAACCGAATGACCGTTCTCGAGCTCGACCTTAAACATGGCATTAGGCAACGGTTCCTTTACCGTACCCTCGAGCTCAATTGCGTCTTCCTTCTTCACAAGCAATCATCTTTCTCTAGAAAACGACAGCGATTGAGTATTCTACAACACGTATACACGCATCGTAATAACTTCGTAATGGCTCCACAACTACGGTGAACTTATTACATTTGAAATGTAAAACAAAGCCGTTCCCTGATGCCCAAGATCGCCTTGAAATGAGAAGGCATAGACCTTGGGGTCATGCCTTCGAAATTGAAAGGCGAGGTTGGGCATCAGGGGGCGGCGACTTTTACATTTCTCCGCCTTGGAGCGAACACCAGGATCCTTGCGCATCGGTGGTGAGAATCACCGGACCGTCATTGGTGATGGCGACGGTGTTCTCGTAGTGCGCGGCGGGCAGGTGGTCGTTGGTGGTGACGATCCAACCGTCGGAGCCCGTGCTCACATGGTTGGAACCCATCGTTACCATCGGCTCGATGGCAATGACCATACCGGCCTGGAGGCGAACGCCCCTCCCCTTCTTTCCATAGTTAGGAACGTTGGGGTCCTCGTGCATCACGCGGCCAATGCCATGGCCCACATAGTCACGAAGCACGCCATAACCGTGAGACTCGGCGAGGGACTGGACGGCATAACCAACATCCCCGATATGGTTACCGGGAACAGCCTGCTCAATGGCAGCCTTAAGGCAATCGCGCGTGACCTCGCACAGGGCCTTGGCCTCGGGCGTAGGGGTGCCGACGAAAAACGTCCATGCGTTATCGCCAACCCAACCGTCGACAACGGCTCCCGTATCGATGGAGATGATATCGCCATCGCGCAGGATCATATCGGGGTTGGGAATACCGTGGACCACCGCATCGTTGATCGATGCGCAAATGGTCCCCGGGAACCCGCCGTAACCCTTAAAGGCCGGGGTGCCGCCATGCATGCGGATAATCTGCTCCGCGAGCTGATCGAGCTCAAAAGTCGAAACGCCGGGACGCACCATGGCTCCAACGTGGCGGAGCGCCATCTTAGATAGCGCTCCTGCCTTCTTCATCTGCTCGATTTGCGTTGCAGACTTAATCTTAATCATAGACCGAGGGCCTCTTTGACATCCCCGTATACGGTCTCGCGAGCCTGGTCACCGTTGACCGACTTGAGCAGACCCTGGCCACGATAGTAATCGACAAGCGGGCTCGTGGACTTCTCGTAGACGTCGAGACGGTTCTTGATGGTCTCGGGCTTATCGTCGTCGCGCTGATACATCTCGCCGCCGCATTTGGGGCAGGTAACATCGGCAGCAGTGCCGGTGTAACCGCAGGCGCGGCAGGTGCGACGCGAAGACAGACGATCGATAATGACCTCGGGGGCAACGTCGACCAGAAGGGCGCAGTCGATCTCGCGACCCATGGTGGAGAGCTCGGAATCGAGCGTCACAGCCTGGGCGGTGTTGCGCGGGAAGCCGTCGAGGATGAAGCCCTGCTGGGCGTCATCGGCGGCAAGGCGCTCCTTGACAAGGTCGATCACGAGCTGGTCGGGAACGAGCTCGCCAGCGTCCATGTACTTCTTAGCCTGAATACCAAGCTCGGTGCCACCCTTGACGGCAGCACGCAGCAGGTCGCCCGTGGAGATGTGAGCGACGCCAAACTCGGCGACGAGCTCCTGTGCAACGGTGCCCTTACCGGCACCCGGAGCTCCGAGCAATACGAGGTTCATGAGCAATCCTCCTCTAGCCTATTTAAAGAATCCATCGTAATCATACATCTTGATCTGGCCTTCGAGCTTGTCGACCGTGTCGAGCACGACGCCGACCATGATGAGGATGGACGTGCCGCCAAATGCCTGGATCAGCTGATTGCCCGTGAAGGAGAAGATGATCGAAGGCACGATGGCGATGAGCGCCAAAAAGACAGCGCTGGGAAGCGTAATCTTGTTGAGCGCGTTCTTGATGTAGGCCGCGGTAGCCCTACCCGGACGAACGCCCGGAATAAAGCCGCCCTGCTTCTTAAGGTTGTCGGCCGTGTCATCGGGATTGAACACCATGGAGGTGTAGAAGTACGCGAAGAACACGATGAGGACAACGTTAAGCACCCAGTTGAGCCAACCGGTCGAAAGCGCAGAGGCAACTGCCTGAATCCAGCCGATGCCGGGGAAGAACACGGCAACCTGAGCCGGGAAGTACAGCAGCGCCGAAGCGAAGATGATCGGCACGACACCCGCGGTGTTGACCTTGATGGGCAGGTAGGTGGTCTGGCCACCCATCATGCGACGGCCCACGACGCGCTTAGCGTAGGAGACCGGAATGCGGCGCTGGCCGCGCTCAAGGAAAACAATCAGCGGGATAACCAGCAGGATGATGGCGCAGATGATCACCATAGTGATGATGCCACCGCCATTGCCCTCGGTGCTGGAGAAGATCGCCTGCGGCAGACCGGCCATGATGTTCGCAAAGATGATCAGCGACATGCCATTGCCGATACCACGCTGGGTAATGAGCTCACCAATCCACATGATCAGCATGGCGCCCGCGGTGAGCGTGCCGACGATCATGAGGTCGAAGATGATCTCGGGAGCGGCGGCGCCATTAAAGCTGATGCCGAAGCTCTTAAAGAGGAAGAGGTAACCCACGGAGTTGAGGATTGCCAGAGCCAGGGTGAGGTAACGCGAATACTGCGTAATCTTGGTCTGACCGACCTCGCCCTCGCGGGCAAGCTCATGCAGGGAAGGCACAACGGCCTGGAGCATCTGGAGGATGATCGAGCTGGTGATGTAAGGCATGATGCCCAGCGAAAACACCGACACATAGCTCAACGCGCCGCCAGAGAAAAGATTCAGGAGGGCCATAGCACCTGCGGCGACCGAATTGTTATCGGTCGAGAAAAGGCCCAGCATCCCCTGGAAGGGAATGCCGGGCACAGGAACGTGCGCACCAATGCGGTACACGACGAGCATAGCTATGGTAAAAAGAATCTTTTCGCGCAGTTCTTTGATGCGGAAAGCATTCTTAAGACCATTTAGCACGGCAGCTCGACCTTTCCGCCGGCGGCCTCGATCTTGGCCTGCGCAGAAGCGCTGACCTTGTCGACCTTGACCGTGAACTTCTTGGTAAGCTCACCATTGCCGAGCACCTTGACGGGCTCGAACTCGCTCTTGGTGATGCGAGCAGCCTTAAGAGCGGCACCGTCGATCACAGCGCCATCCTCGAACTTACGCTCGAGACGCTCAACGTTAACAGCGGTGTACTCGATACGACGGGGGTTGCGGAAGCCCGGAAGCTTGGGCAGGCGCATAGCCAGCGGAGTCTGGCCACCCTCGAAGCCGGCACCCTTGGTGCCGCCAGAGCGAGAGCCCTGGCCCTTCTGGCCGCGGCCAGAAGTGGTGCCGTGACCCGAAGAATTGCCACGGCCAACGCGCTTGCGGTTCTTGGTGGAACCGGGCGCGGGAGTAAGATCGTGAAGCTGCATTTGCTACTCCTCTACAATCTCGACAAGGTGCTTGACCTTGAAGATCATGCCGCGGACGGACTCGTTGTCAGTAATCTCGCGAACCTCGCGGATCCTGTGGAGACCGAGGGCACGGACAGTACGGACCTGGTCCTGCTTGCAACCGTTGGTGCTGCGGACCTGCTTGATCTTGATGGTGTCAGCCATGCTTAGTTCTCCTTACCGACGAACATCTCGGAGACCGTCAGGCCACGGCGAGCCGCGACGTCCTCAGGGCTGGAGAGCTCCTTGAGGCCCTCGACGGCAGCCTTGATGATGTTGAGGCCGTTGTCGGTACCGAGGGACTTGGACAGGACGTTCTTGATGCCAGCAAGCTCAAAGAGGGGACGCACAGCGCCGCCGGCGATAACGCCGGTACCCTCGACAGCGGGCTTGATGATGATGCGGCCGGCACCAAAGTGGCCGATAACCTCGTGCGGAATGGTGCCCTCTTCGGTCACCGGCACGTGGAACATGTTCTTCTTGGCATCGAGAGACGCCTTGGAGATGGCCATGGGCACCTCAGCGGACTTGCCCATGCCAACGCCGACGTTGCCCTTGCCGTCGCCAACGACGACGAGAGCGACGAGGCTCATGCGACGACCGCCCTTGACGGTCTTCGACACGCGGTTGATGTAAACGACGCGCTCCTCGAACTCGGAGGCCTCGCGCTGCTGCTTCTGATTACGAGCCATGTGCTACATACCTCCTAGAACTCGAGACCGGCGGCACGAGCACCGTCGGCGAGGGCCTTGACGCGGCCATGGTAGATACGGCCACCGCGATCGAAGGCGACCTTGGTGATGCCGGCCTCGATGGCACGCTTGCCAACGAGCTGACCGACCTTCTCCGCAGCCTCCTTGTTCGAGGTGTGGGTGCCCTTGAACTCGGCCTCGAGGGTCGAGGCAGAGACGAGCGTCAGGCTGGAGCCCTTGCTGTCGTCGATGATCTGGGCATAGATGTTGGCGTTGGTACGGGTCACGCGAAGACGCGGACGCTCGGCGGTACCCGAGATCTTGCCGCGAACACGACGCTGACGACGCTTGAGGCCTTCCAGCTTCGCCTTATGCTTGTTCATACGTAAACTCCTAAAAAGGTTGATCTTGCCAGCACCTAACGGGGTGCTGGTCTTATGCGAGTGAGTCGGTTACGACTACTTGGCGGCCTTACCCAGCTTGCGGCGGATGTGCTCGCCAACGTAGTGGATACCCTTGCCCTTGTAAGGCTCGGGAGGACGATGGCCGCGGATCTCAGCGGCGATCTGACCGACCTGCTGCTTGTTGATACCCTTGACGTTCACGTGGGTGTTGTCGGGAACCTCGAAGGTGATACCCTCGGGAGCCTCGACGATCACGGGATGCGAGAAGCCCAGGGAGAACTCGAGGTTCTTGCCCTTCTGCTGCACGCGGTAACCGACGCCGGCGAGCTCGAGCTTCTTCTCGAAGCCCTCGGAAACGCCAACAACCATGTTGTGGATGAGGGCGCGGGTGAGGCCGTGGCGGGCACGGGTCTCACGCTCGTCGTCGGGACGGGAAACGGTGAGGACGTTGTCCTCGATATTGATAGCGAGCTTCTCATAGACATCGAGCTCGAGCTGGCCCTTGGGGCCCTTGACGACAACGTTGTTGCCGTTGACTGCCACTTCGACTCCGGCGGGAATCTGGACAGGCTTATTACCGATACGAGACACGGTGATCTCCTTTCCTTCTACCTACCGAGCGAATTACCAGACGTAAGCGATGATCTCGCCGCCGACGTTGTGCTTGCGAGCATCGCGGTCGGTCATGACGCCATGGCTGGTGGAAATAATGGCGGTACCAAGGCCACCGCGGACGCGGGGCATGTCGGCAACGCCGGTGTACTTACGCAGGCCCGGCTTGGAAATGCGGCGGATGCCGTTGATGACCTTAGCCTTCTTGGGACCATACTTAAGCGTGATGTGCAGAGTCTTCTGGGGAACGGTGTCCTCGACATCGTAGCCCTCGATGTAGCCCTCCTCGTGCAGAACACGAGCGATCTCGACGAGCTTCTTGCTGCTCGGCATGGAGACCGTGGCCTTGTTCACAGAGTTAGCGTTACGAATGCGCGTAAGCATATCTGCGATCGGGTCTGTAAGGTTCATACAGATTCTCCTTCGTTCTTGATGAACACGTGCTCTTGGTTCTTCGCCGCCCTTAACGGCAAAGCCTAACTAGCACGTTTTCCCTGTTCCAAACGGATGCTTGAAACGCTGGTAGTGACTTACCAGCTGGCCTTCTTAACGCCGGGAAGCTCGCCCTTGAGTGCAAGCTCGCGGAAGCAGACACGGCACAGGCCGAACTTGCGGTACACAGAGTGCGGACGGCCGCAGCGCTGGCAGCGCGTGTACTCACGAGTAGAGAACTTCTGCTTGCGATTGCACTTGACGATCATCGATGTCTTAGCCACTTATATCCTCCTCACATAGAGTATTGTTCGCCCCAAGCGCCGCCCCCTTGTTGGAACGGCGCTTATAGGGCAGGTGAACCTATTTCTTGAACGGGAAACCAAAGGCGTCCAGAAGGGCCTTGGCCTCCTCATCGGTGTTGGCGGTGGTCACGAAAGTGATGTCCATACCACGCTGGTGATCGACGGAGTCAAAGTCGATCTCGGGGAAGATGAGCTGCTCGGTGACGCCCATGGAGAAGTTACCACGGCCGTCGAAGCTCTTGGCGGAGATGCCGCGGAAGTCGCGGATACGGGGGATAGCGACGGAGGTCAGACGATCGAAGAACTCCCACATACGGTCGCCACGCAGGGTAACCTTGCAGCCGATCGGCATACCAGCGCGCAGGCGGAAGGTAGCGATGGACTTGCGGGCACGGGTGATCATCGGCTGCTGGCCGGTGATGGCGCGCAGGTCGCGCACGGCACCGTCGATGGCCTTGGAATCGGTAGCGGCCTCGCCGACACCCATGTTCACGACGATCTTCTCAAACTTGGGGATCATCATGACGTTCTCGTACTGGAACTTGTCCTGAAGCTGCTGCTTGACCTCGTTGTTGTACTTGGCCTTCAGACGCGGCACATACTTCTCTTCTGCCATTGTTCACTCCTTCTTGGGGTTTTAAGCACGGGGCGTGGCCACGGTGGGTTGTCCTCGTGCCTCCTGACTGCATCCGCGCCGCTCATGGCATTTCGCGGTTTGGACTCGACGCAGCAGGAGCCGACAAAACAATCGGTACTATACGCGCATTGGGTGCGTATTTCCAGAAAAACATCGTCTGCCTGCACAACTCCACAACTCCCTCGCACAAATGGGTCCCAAAAAACAGTTGCGGTGAAATAGGGACTGTTTGACGGCTTAACCGGCTTAAACAATCCGTATTTCACCGCAACTCATCGGCTTCCTCTTGAGGCGTGAAGCCGCAGACCGACGCGATGATGATAGCGGGCGTGACGATACCCGCGAATGCCGCCAGTACATGCTGCAGTGCATGGGGCAATACCTGCACAAACGAAACTTTTCCCGTACGCTCGAACAGGGCGTCCCCTGCCACCGACTCTGCCATTTGCGCCTCCCATACCCTAGGCAGCGGCCCTATGCCGCCCAACGGGCGGACATTATAGGGCATATGGCACAGGTAGCATTTTGACCCGCATACGGCAGAGGGCTGGGGTAGCTAATTTGGGACGGGGCTCTTTTAGCTACCCAACAGTGAGCGAACGCCTCGAGATGATTTTTCTGGGACGGGGATTTAAAAATCATTGCGTACCTAATGATTTTTTAGTCCCCGTCCCAGAAAAATCATCGAGCAGGCAGGGTAGCTAAAAGAGCCCCGTCCCAAATTAGCTACCCTGGCGGCACCCCCTGCTAGCGAGGCGCGTAGCAGGCCGCAACGTGTTCTGAGACGCGGCGCTGGCCCTTGGCGGTGTCGACATCCCACAGCTCGTAGGCACGTGCCTCGACCAACTGGATATCGGCACGGCCGCGCAGCAGCGACGATCCGCCGTCCTTGCCCTTAAGCCCCATAAGGTTAGGAAAGAAGCTCGCGGGGAACAGCACCGGAGAGGCCGGCTCGCCGTTCAGGGCAAGACGCACGGGCGCGACACCGCCGTTGGCCTTAAAAGCACCGGCGAGTGCCTCAAAGGAATCCGAACTCACGAGCGGCTGGTCGCCCGGCAAAAAGAGGCAACCTTTCCAGTTGTGATCGACTCCCCACGAAAGGCCCGCACGGACGCTTTCGCTGCGCAGCTCGCCCTCGTGCAGCGCGCACGGGCAATGCTTGTCCTCGCAAATCTGAGCAACCTCGGGCCAGCGCGTCGTAACAACAATGTCAAATCCCCCGGGCACCGATTCAATCGTCCGCTGAATCAGCGGCTCGCCATAGATATCGGCAAGCATCTTGTTAGAGCCAAACCGCTTGCCCTCGCCCGAAGCCATAATGACGCATCCAAGTTTCATGGCGATACCTCCCCTGAAGCCATCGTACCCATAACGCGCGCCGCGGGGCACCTACATCGAAAGCGCCTATCCCGCACGCCCACGATGCAAAAAGGGGGCACCCCGCCGGTTGGCAGAGCGCCCCCTTTACATGGCTTACCTCAACCCGGCTTTAGGCCTGAAACCAACGGACGGCGTTGCGCTCATAACGCAGCGACACTTTCGTTATTTGCGAACAAGTGGGGTTTATGGCAAAGTGTGCCCAAACTAATTTTTAGGAAGGCACCCATGACCCCCGCACAGATTGAGTTTTATAAGCGCCTTGCACACGGCCTGGCGCTCCAGTTTGGCCCCAACTGCGAAGTCGTCGTCCACGACCTGGAGACCGAGGACGTGGATCACTCTATCGTGGTGATCGAAAACGGCCATGTAAGCGGGCGCAAACTGGGTGACGGTCCCAGCCATATTGTGTTTGAGTCCATGCACGAGGACACCACCGACGTGCACGACCGCGAGCCATACCTCACCAAAACCGCCGATGGCAAGCTGCTTAAGTCCTCGACCATCTTTATCCGCAACGACGAGGGCAAGCCTGTCGGCATTTTGGGCATTAACTTTGACATTACGCTCATGAAAGCTTTTGAGCGCTCGCTCGATGCCTTTACCGGCACCGACGGCACGGGCTACACCGAGCCCGAGCCCATTACCAAAACCATCGGCGACTTGCTCGAAGATCTGCTGCGCGAGTGCGAGCAATACGTGGGCAAGCCCGCAGCCCTTATGACCAAGGATGAGCGCATTCGCGCCATTGGCTACCTCGACCGTCGCGGCGCCTTCCTCATTTCCAAGTCGAGCGAGCGTGCCTGCGAGTTCTTTGGCATCTCTAAGTACAGCTTCTATAGCTACCTCAACGAGGCAAAGGCTGCCGCCGGCGACAAATAGTCAGTGCGCCTGCGCCCCTCCCCTTTTGGGCGTGAGTTCTGGAATGCACGAATCCAAGACTCGGCCGCAAGGCAAGTTCCATATAATCGAAGGACGAGACAGTTCGAAAGGATGGAACAAGATGGGGTCGAGCAACGCATCGCGCAACGGCCACGGAGGCTTCGCTTCTGCCGCCAGGCATGCGAAACGCGCGTTTGACGAGGGCGAAGACGATCTGTTTGCGTTGAGCCTCGACGACGTGATGAGCGACCGCCCCTGGACCGCCGACGAGCTCATGGGCGACGGAACCCATTCGGCAGGCGATCCTTCCGAGACGGCATCGTTTATCGCCGCGGCGCAGCATCTTGCGCCCGAACCGCCCATTGCAGATCTCGACGACTTTGCGACCCGTCAGTTTGCCTTCGATTCCTGGGCTGATGCCGATCTGGACGAAACATCTGCCGGCGCGCCGACACTCGGCGAGCCGGTAAATCCACTTGTCGCCGCGTCCACTTCCGAATACGAGCCGGACGACCATGCGCAAGCTATACCCACATCCTCATACACCGATAGCCACACTGACAACGACGATTATTATGGCGACTACTACGCCGCGGAAGAGGCGCCGCGCTTTTTGGATTTCAATCCGGTAGCAAAGATTATCTTTATAGCGATCGTCGTGGTGCTGCTTGGGGTCATTGCGTTTGAGGGATTCCAGCTGTTCCGCAGCCCTGTCGAGTCCGAATCGGCAACGCAGCAAAAAGAGAACGAGAGCAACGACTACCTCGACGTCAACAACCTCAAGGGCGACCCCAACGACGGGGACGAGTAGCGAGGGTTGGGGGCGACCACATAGTCAGCGGTGCGCTACGGCTCCAAAAGCCCTGCCATAAAGATGGGCAGATACAGCACGTCACCATCGCGGTGAAGATTACATTCCGCAAGCACCAGGGCGCGATCGATTCCGTAGCCCTTCGTTGCCAGTGCGTTATCGAGCGCCGCATGGGACTTAAAGCTCTTGCCCGACTTGACCTCGATGGCGAGCACTTCCCCATCGAGCGTCTCTTCCACAAAATCGAGCTCGCCGACCTTTTTGGACGTAAAGTAGCGCAATCTAAATCCATGAGCTTTGAGCTCTTGCGCGACAAAGCCCTCAAACGCCGCCCCCATATTCATGCCAAAGGGGCCTTCTGCCTCTCCATCAAATACCCCTTGGGCAACCTTCTTGGAATACGACGACATGAGCATTCCGGTGTCCAAGTAAAACAGCTTAAACAGATTTCGTTGCTCCCCCAATAAAAGGGGTGCCACGGGCGCCGTTACGTTATACACAGGAAGCGCAACGCCTGCCTCCGACAACCAGAGAAAATGATCTGTCACCTGCGAAAAACGTTTGACGCCGTTAATCGACGACAGCTTGAATCGCTTGTTTTTGGAGCCAGCCTCGCTGGGAATCAGATCGTAGATATCGCGAATAACCAAGCGTAGCTCGGGCGGAGCGTACTTTGCGATGTCATCGCGATACAGGGCGTGAAGATCGCGGTGGATGTTTCGAACCTCGTCGACATTGCGCGTCGCCAAGAAGGAATTGACCGCGTCGGGCATGCCTCCCACCACCACATACTGATGGAACAGATCGAGCAAGCGGTCATACAGGTAGCCGGGGAGCTCCTCCTCATCCTTAAGACAGCCCCTGAGCATGTCAAACACGCTGGCACCAACGCCATTTGCCCAGCAAAACTCCTCAAAGTCGAGGGGATACATCTGGACCTGCTCGACATAGCCCACCGGCAGGGAATCGATGCCCTCGAGCTCAACGCCAAGGAGCGATCCGGTAAGGATGTATCGAAAGTCGCCGCGCTGGACCAGGTATTTGATAAACATCACTACGTTGGGGCATCGCTGCACCTCGTCGATAACCACGACGGTCTTGTTCGCAACCATCGGCTGCGTCGCAGCGATAGACATGCGCATAAGCAGGTCGTCCGCACTTTTCGCCGCCAAAAACGAATCGCGCACGGACGCGTCGGCGATAAGGTCGAACGTCACGACATTTTCGAACGATTCGTTTGCAAAGACGTTGACCAGATATGACTTTCCTACCTGTCGGGCGCCCTTGACCAAAAGAGCCTTGTTAGGCGACGAGGCAAGCCAAGATTCAAACTGTGCTTTCGCTTTTCTCTGCAGCATAAGCGCACCCCTTATTACGTGCTGTTTTAGCACTAGGATACACTTTTCCGTAGTTGAATGACGGTCGAATCGACACTTTTCCGTAATTTGGGCGGCTCGAATTTGACACTTTTCCGTACTATTATAAGGCCGATTTCGACACTTTTCCGAATGTTGGCTGAATAATTGCCGCGTAATCAAGCGCCGTCTGCACATCATTTCGCAGGCGGCGCTTGATTTCTGTCCGCGCGTGCTGATAGACTCCATCGTGCCCGCAAGGAGCGGGCGCGTTTTATCCAGAGTCGGGGTAGAGAGTTGGCTCCACGATCCCGACGCCAACCGGCCAAGAGGCACGGTGGCCCTGCCAACATCGATGAAAGGAGTCCGTATGGACAATTTCTCCGTGCGCAGCGAGCGCAATTTCCACAACCTGGCAGCCAAGCCAAAACGAATGCATCTTCTAGACGAGCCGAACGGCTATGCCTCGGCCATGGTCAAGAACAGCCTCTCCCACCAGATGCGCTTTACGGTACAGAAGCTCGAGGAAGAGCTCTGCGCCGCCGGCAATCCGCACGTGCTGCAGATCAAGCTGCTCGGAGACGACTCGCGCGAGCCGTCGAGTTGGAAGCTGTTTGCCGACGGCGCGTGCGTTGCGGACGGATCCGGCGCCTTTGCCCGCGAGTGTTTCTGCGAGGGAGCCGAGGTGTTTTTGGACCTGTGTCGCGATGCCGTGCGCGCGGCCGAACTGCACCAGTGGAGCCAGAGGGAGTACGAGCTGCTGAGTGCCGCGCGCGGGATCGCGGGGATGTAGACAGGCGGAAATAGACTTGCGCACCCCAATGTCGCCAAAACGACAATACCGTAGCCCTTAGCCACCGTCGCGCGCGGCCACATAGGCCACACGGTGTCAAAAAACTGACACTTGTGTATGCCTTTTGACATACACAAGTGTCAGTAATCTAAACTGGGCAACCACAACGGCATATGCAACGGCCGATAGCTCGCCAATCACGACATGCCCGCCTTCCGCGACCTGATTGCCGAAGTACCGGCACCCAGCAACGATTGCGTCGACATTTCGAGCGACATGCGGCTTGGAAGGGCTGATGAGAGATGGTTGAATGCTTGGTACGAGAGAGTGTAGTTCAGCAAAATCAGCCTAGACAGTGTGCCCCTCTGGTTCGAAGAACCTTGTCGAGATACTCGATAACCATACGCGCGGTTTCTTCGTTCACCTCATCCGCCGCGATGCAAAGTTTCGCATGGACCAGATTCCTCTTCTTGCGAATCTGGTGAGCCATGTCCGCCTCCTTCATCCAACGAGGCCTCTCCAGATACTTAATCTCGTTGATGTAGTCGATAAGGGCCGCGGGTTTCATCCTGCCGCTCTTCCTGTCCCGCACCATATACTTTTCCGCAAAGTAGTTAACGTGCTTGATTTCGGAAATCCAGTCGATAAGAACCGCCTCAAGAATGGAACCGGCAAGAATGATTGCCGCCTTATAAGCGCCGTGCGAAAAACAAGTATTTAGCTCACGGATGTCCGAGGAAAGGAAAGTGCGTAACTGTTCCTCGTTATATGCCTGAATCCTATCGGCGATTTCGGCGTTAAGGATCTCTTCCGCCGCAGACGGTTCCGCACCCTTTAGGCCTTCGAGGTCTTGGTAGTTCCTCGGAGCACGTCCGGACAGGATGGCATATTCGGTGAGATAGTACTGCTCGTCCATCGATGGTTCGACAACGGGAAAAACACTGAGGTCGCGAAGCGCTAGACGCTTCATGATGACGCCACCTGCCAACGATGACAGGGCCTGCTTTGCGATATCGCTGGAAAGGTAGAAGCAGAGGTACTCCGGAGATATCCCGTTGGCACGAATAACAGCCATGCTCGTGCCCGCATAAACGGGCTCTTGCCCATCGCGGTCAAAGACGATGGCGTGATTCTCCTCGCCAATGAGGCACATGACAATATCACCCTTGCGCAGGGGCACCGTTGTTGCCTCGCCCCGCTCCAATGAGTCAAGATCAACTGGGAATCTAATATTTCTTGGCCTGAGAACCAAGACATTTCTGGCGGCGTCAGTAACCTTTCGCGGCATAAGAATGTTGGCGACTTCCGAAAGCTCTACGGTCTTTGAACTCGCAAGCGTGCTACGTATCTTACGATTTCGAGGAGAATAGAACGCGGGGGTAAATCTTCCTTCTATAAGTTCGCTTGGAGGCATACCGAAAAAAGCTCCACACTTGGATGGACAGTCAGGAGCCCCTCCATTTGCATAGTCTTCGACCGCCCGAAGATATGCGAGGAAATCGTCGCTGAAGCGATCGACCGGAATCTTGCAGAGACCGTCAGTCTTACGCGAGCCACGTGCCTTGGCGACAAGCGGTTTCTTGAGCTTGAGCGTCGAAAATCGACACTCTCCGAAGCCGGGTCGTGCGAAAACATAAAGCATGAGGAAAAGCGAAGTCCCAGACAGGATGTCCCCGAGCTCAAAGGCGCCGCGCAGGATGTAACCATCCGGAATAAGACTGCGCTTCTTACCGGTGTCAAAGAAACCGCGAGCGCCCACAAAAGCGTACTCATCCGACTCATCTGAGAATACGAGCTCGGCCAGTTCGTCATGAGTTCCCGTAACGAGAAAGCCTTCGCGGTTATCTAAACACTTTTGCAAGTCGATCGTCATTGCATCCTCCAACAACTATGCCGCGCGGTCCATGCCATAGAAGTAGTTGTATATCCCCTCGATGCACTTGCGTAATACTTCATCAGGGCAATTGAATTCGGGAAGTTTGCAGACCCCGTTACATACAGTAAGCCTTGTGGCGACGCAAGTCTCGGTGTTTTAGGCCAAAGAGTCTAGAAACTCTTGAGCCCTTCTTCGCCCCAAAACTTGTCGCAGTATAATGTTGCGAACGCATTTGTATTGCATTTCGAGCGATGGGAGCGCAGATGCCCGATAGCTACAAGCAGCTCATCAAGAGCAACCCCGACGAGACCGAGATCAGAAGCTTCCTGGTGGACGGTGACCAGGTCTCCGTGACCCTTCGCATCCCCGACACCCTGCGCGACGCTGCGAAGGAGGCGGCGGCCCTGCGGGGCATGAGCTTCTCCGCCTTCGTGCGCACGTGCATGATCGAAGAGCTCGCGAAGAAAGGGGCGTGAGCATGATCCGGGTCAAGACTCTCACCGTCCAGCTCATAGACGCGCAGCCGAACCGCATCCGCATCTGCCGCATCGACGGCGAGTCGCTTGTGACCGTCGTCGTTCCGAGGGAAGACCTCGCCGAGGCGAAGTCGCTGCCGAACATCCCGCAGTGCGGCATCTACTACCTGCTCGACGAGGACCACGGCAACGTGAGCCGCGTCTACGCCGGACAGACGACCCAGGGCATCGCCCGGCTCGACGCACACAAGGCAAAGAAGGAGTTCTGGAACAAGGCCATCATGTTCCTCGATGACGACCAGAACATCAGCAGGGATGCGCTGGACGTCCTCGAAGCGAAGGCCATCGACTACGTGCGCACCCACGGCTCGTACGAGACCGACAACTCGGCGACGCCCAAGCCCTACGTCGACCCGTACAAGGAAGAGGCCGTCGAGCGCCTGCACGAGAGGATCCTCTTCAGGATGGCGGCTCTGGGGTACGACCTCGACGGGGTCGACCAGGGTCCCGCGGGTGCGCCGGCAATCTTCCACACGAAGCAGAATGGCATACGCGGAGCGGGGCGCTACGACAAGGCCACCGGGCGCTTCACCGTGCTCGCCGGCTCGAAAGTTAATCTCTCGAGGCCCGTGCTGAAAAACGCGGGCGTCGCGGCCGTGCGCAGGGCAATCTTCGGCGATTCGGGCGGCATCGCAGAACTCGTCGAGGACCTCGAGTTCCCGACGCCCAGCGCCGCAGCGGTGTTCGTGCTCGGCGGCAGCCAGAACGGCTGGATCGAATGGGTAAACGACGACGGAGAAACGCTCAACCAAGTCTATAGAAGTGAGGAAAACTAGATGAACAAGCAGCAGCTGGCCTCCAAGATATGGGAGTCCGCCAACAAGATGCGATCCAAGATCGAGGCTAACGAGTACAAGGACTACATTCTGGGATTCATCTTCTACAAGTTCCTGTCCGAGACCGAGGTTGCCCGCCTGAAGGCGCGCGACTTCGCCGAGGAGAACCTGCCCAGCCTGGTGGAAGACGACGAGGAGACAGTCGAGTTCGTCAAGGGCGAGTGCGGCTACTTCATCGCCTACGACAACCTCTTCTCCACCTGGGTGGCAAAGGGCGGCGACTTCGAGATTTCGAACGTTCGCAACGCGCTTTCCGCTTTCAGCCGCAATATCGATCCTGCACGCCGCGCACGGACGCGTCGGCGATAAGGTCGAACGTCACGACATTTTCGAACGATTCGTTTGCAAAGACGTTGACCAGATATGACTTTCCTACCTGTCGGGCGCCCTTGACCAAAAGAGCCTTGTTAGGCGACGAGGCAAGCCAAGATTCAAACTGCGCTTTCGCTTTTCTCTGCAGCATAAGCGCACCCCTTATTACATGCTGTTTTAGCACTAGGATACACTTTTCCGTAGTTGAATGACGGTCGATTCGACACTTTTCCGTAATTTGGGCGGCTCGAATTTGACACTTTTCCGTACTATTATAAGGCTGATTTCGACACTTTTCCGAATGTTGGCCGAATAATTGCCGCGTAATCAAGCGCCGTCTGCACATCATTTCGCAGGCGCGCTTGATTTGTGTCCGCGCGCGCTGATAGACTCCATCGTGCCCGCAAGGAGCGGGCGCGTTTTATCCAGAGTCGGGGTAGAGAGTTGGCTCCACGATCCCGACGCCAACCGGCCAAGAGGCACGGTGGCCCTGCCAACATCGATGAAAGGAGTCCGTATGGACAATTTCTCCGTGCGCAGCGAGCGCAATTTCCACAACCTGGCAGCCAAGCCAAAACGAATGCATCTTCTGGACGCACCGAGCGGCTATGCCTCGGCCATGGTCAAGAGCAGCCTCTCCCACCAGATGCGCTTTACGGTACAGAAGCTCGAGGAAGAGCTCTGCGCCGCCGGCGACCCGCACGTACTACAGATCAAGCTGCTCGGAGATGACTCGTGCGAGCCGTCGAGTTGGAAGTTGTTTGCAGACGGCATGTGCGTTGCGGACGGATCTGGCGCCTTTGCCCGCGAGTGCTTCTACGAGGAAGCCGAGGTATTCCTGGACCTGTGCCGCGACGCCGTGCGCGCGGCCGGGCTGCACCAGTGGAGCCAGAGGGAGTACGAGCTGCTGAGTGCCGCGCGCGGGATCGCGGGGGTTTAGAGACAGAGCGGTGGCGTTATCGAACTGTCGGCGCCGCCGCCTCACCAATTAAGCTGAAAGCAATCCACTCCACGTGAGCTCTGCAAGTATATCCAAACCGCCGAACACTCACCGATCGCCATCGATCGCCCCCAATGAGCCGGCAACTGAGTCAGTGGCACAGGGTTCAAGGTAAAATGTGTAAACGGATTCAGTCATTGCCAGGGAGCGAGTCGATGGGATCATTTTTCAATAAAGCACTCCAGTTCCTGAGCAAGAACTGGAAGAGGATCGTCACACCACTTGGCACCCTTGCTGCGGGCCTCTTCCTCGGAAAAAGCCTAGAGAAGCACGAAGCAGAGAAAGAGTTTTCGAAGCTTCAAAAAATAATCAGGAAGCAAGAAGCCAAACTCATAGCGCTTGAGTCAATACAGAAGAAAAGTTTCAGAGATAAAAGAAAGATACGAGAACTCGAAACAAAAATCAGAAAGCTCGAGATACAGAAGGAATCGCTTTCGAAAAACGCCGAGGAACTAGATTGAGAGATCTCCCATGTTTAGGAAAAAGAAGGGCCCGCATAGGGAAATCGAAGAGATCCTCCTAGATCATGAGAATCGCATCGCTACACTCGTGGCAAATGCTGAGCTTCTCGAAGAGACAAATGTGGAAGATAGCCTCACTCCCGAGGATGAAACTGGGGCCGAGGAATACACATCGTCACTCATTGTCGTTCCAACCTGGAATGATATGGCAACACAAGCGAACAAATCCGTTTCGGAAGACGATAGACTCGACAGCCTCCTGACACAGTCAGACTGTGACGAAGTTGACAGCAAACTCGCCGCTCTAAATGAGGAATTCGCCGCACAGCATCGCCTTGACAAGTTTGACATCGGCATTGCAGTGATGTCGGGAATTCTAGCTGCCGCAGTGGACATGTTCCTAGTCGGCGTTCCCGCTAGAACTCATGAACAGGGCTTACGAGCACAGCCCCTTGAGAACTACGTCCGCGACCAGTTTAAGAAATGGCTTCCCGAAGACGAAATGAAGAAGCTCTCCGCAACGCCCGTAGCAAAGGTCCCGTATGACGCACAATATAATGCCGGCTTTACCGAAACGTGGGTTGAAGGACTATACCCTACGATGCACAGGCTCTACTCGCTAGGCCATGACCCGCTGCTGGGTTTTGTAGTGGGCGTGGGAGACATCCTCAACGGAACCATTACCACCGTCGACAAGACCGGCAACGTAGTAGTTCAACAAATTGGCAGATACACAGATCGCAAGGCATCGACCGTTGCCGAAGCCCTCATCAGGCAGTTCATCCATCTCAAAACCGATGTGAACACCGCCATGGGTCTCCCGGCGCCCCTCATGGGGCTGTTCAATATTATGCAGTTTGGCGAACTTGGGACAGAGAAGCAAACAGTCGCTGAGATTGTCCAAGGCATGTACTACGAAGGCTACGACTTCGAACACTTCTGCGCACAGAGCATCCCCACCATGCTCGCCGAGATCGCGGTGCGAGCCTCATACTTCTCCAAACGAATCCATGAGGGGCATAGCGTGAAGGAGTCCATCCCGTTCTCCAAGAACAGGGAGAAACATCCTAAGCTCGCCACCATGCTGTTCCTGGCACATTCAGTTGCCGCGGGTATCGATGCTGGCAGGATATACTTCTCGAAGAATCCAATGGAGCTCAGCTACCCTGAGATGGCTACCTTCGCCGTTTACGCCATGGGGCAGCTGAAGTGGTCTTTGGTGAAGAAGCCCAATCTCAGACACAAGCACATCATGCAAGCACTTGATCTCGAGCTGCAGGAGATTGCGAAATCATCCGAAGAGAGGCTTGAGGATATGGAGGATTTTGAGTTCATCTTCGCTTAAAACTAGAAGTTGAACCCTCCCGTCCCATTCATGCCGAAAGCCCTTCCAGCCCATTAGCCGCATAAGACCGATGCCCCTCGCAGTCTAGCCTTCTTCCTGATACTACGCACACAAGATTGCAATGGTGCGAGCGAAACTTGAAATCACAACCGAACGTCCACGATAGGGGGGGGCGTTGAAGATGGTTCTTCAGCGCCCCCTCAATACTTACGAGCGATATGTCGTCTTTACGTTGTAGAAGAAGTCAGGTTCCCAAATGGCTTCGAAGTGCTTCTCGGCACAATTGATCTTACCCTGCTCGGTCGGGCGCGTATGGATATCGTTGTTTCCGCCGCCCTTAGTCTCGGTAACAAAATACACGCGATGTTCGCCCTCGATCTCTTGCACGTAGGCCCAATCGGGGTTGTAGGCTCCTAACGGCGTATCGATCTTAAAGCTGCTCGGCAGCTTGGCAAACACCTTGATCTCCTCGGCCTGATCAAGTTCAACGGCAAACGGCTTCTCAACCGACGACGAGTCGTAGACAACGTAGTTGTATAGACTCTTGTGGTGCGCGGACTCCCAAGCGTTCTGGCCAACATAGGCCTTAAGATCACCAGGGTCCAAATCTTTCATCGTGTACCAATCTTCCTCGGGCAGCTTGGTGTACTTAATGCCCTTGGCAATTGCCACGGCCTTAACCTTGTTCACCTTAGAAGCCACCTGGGCTAGGAACAACGCGGGATTGAGAGCAAACTCGTCATAGCGGCCACAACCCTCAAGAATGCGCTTGATGGTAGCACGGGTAAGACCGACGGCATCCTGCAGCTCCGCGATAGGATCGGGCAAGTCATACACTGCGCGACCCGCCGTTCGCACGAGCGCGGTCGAGCGCGCCTCGGCATTCACTCCAGCTGTATCTACGGTCAGATCCGCACGCGTGCTCAGGATTTCAGGCGCCTTCACCTCAGGCATCTTGGCAATCTCCTCGCACGCGTCCTCGACCAGCTTGTCGGAGTCCACATCGACCTCAAAGCGTGTGCGTTTGCGAATGCGCTCCCAAAGCTCCTGGAAAGCAGGGTTGGCAGTCACATCCTTGCAGAGCTTAACCTCAACCTCTTTGGCCTTGTCGCGAATCTGCAGCTTCTGAGCCTTCTTGAGGATAATGCGCTCAACCTCGGTCTTAACGTTTTCCAGACCCTCGGGAACAGGGACACTACCCTGCTCGGCCGCCTGCTTGAGCTCGGGTGTAATCTTGCCCTTATCATCGATGAGCCCCTGGTCCTTAAACGAGTCGAAGACGGCCTTAGACTTCTGGAAGCCCAAGAGCTCCTCGGTTCCGTCCTCGCGTTCCACCACGACATTCGAGAAAGACTCAGCGGTGAGAATGCCAAACTTGTAGCCATCCTCCTCAAACTCAGACTGCAAGCCATTGGCAAACGAGTCATAGCTCTCGTTTGCGATGACAGTCAGTACGTTCACGCCTTCGTCATAGCAGCGCTCACCATTCTGATCTACGCACAAACGAAGACCGCGACCGATCTTTTGGCGCTTAGTCAGCTTGTCCTTGGTCTCCACCAGCGTGCAGATCTGGAACACGTTAGGGTTATCCCAGCCCTCCTTAAGGGCGGAGTGGCTCCAGATAAACTGGATACGTTTCTTTGCGCGCGTCTCGTCGTCATCGCCGTCCGCAGGGAAGGAAAGTAGCGTCTCCTTATCACGCATGATAGTCTCGAAGGTCGAGATGTCAGCAGCCGAGGACGCCGCGTCGGACGTATTCTTAAGATGCCCCTTGCCGTCCTGCGAGAAGTAGCCCGAATGTACCGCAGTAGCATCCGTATCCAATTTCACGCCAGCTTCGGCATAGCGCTTGCGCCACTTGGGCGAATTCACCGCTGCGGTATATTCCTCCTCGAACATCTGCGCATACTCGCCGTTTCGCACCGGATCATACAGGCGGTACTTCTCAACCTTGTCGATAAAGAACAGCGAAAGTACCTTGATGCCGCGCGGGGCAAGCTCGAGCTGACGCTGCAGATGGTCCTCGATGGTGCTCTTGATTTGCGCGCGCTTGATAGCTTCGGCCGCAACATCACCAACGGCCTGACCAAGCTCGATGTGTTCGCCGTTCTGGAACTCGACCCATTCGTCGCCAGCAGCGGCGGAGATGTTATTCACAATCCAGCCGGCCTCATAGTCGGCATTCTCGCCGCTCTTGTTAAACAGGTTGTCACCCGTCTTGACGTTTACCTTTTTGCGCTTCTGAGAACCATCCTTCTGGCGCACATCAATTGTCAGCTTAGCCGTAATGGGCGAGGCAATCTTTGTAGACTCAAGCCTCACATACGAGCCATTCAGGTCCTCCTGCGAGAGCACCGAATCGACGGTGATGCCCTTGACCAGTCCGCGTTGAAAGGCGTCGACAGGCGTCAAGCGATAAACCTTGTTATATGCCTCCTTGTGGGTTGCCGAATAACGCAACACGAACAGCGGATTCAGGCTTCGGATAGCCTTTTTGCGTTTAGCTGTAGAGTCAACGCTCTGCGGCTCGTCGATTATGACGATAGGATTGCATGAGCTTACAAGCTCGCGCGGACTTTGTCCACCGATGAGCCTTTCGCTCGGACGGTGGAACAGGTTACGCTTATCCCGACCACCGGTGGGCCCGGCGATCTCATCGTCATCGAAGTCGTTATCTTTGTCGAAGGCACCGATATTAATGATCATCACTTGGATGGAGCTCGAGGTGGCAAAGCTACCCACCGGCCCCATGTCTTTGGAGTCATAGACGAAGCACTCGAGCGGTGCCTTGTCATAGAGCATGTCGAAGTGCTTCTTGGTGCTCTCGAAGCTCTTCTTAACGCCCTCGCGAATGGCGACACTCGGCACCACGATAATGAACTTGGTCAGCCCATAGCGACGATTGAGCTCGTAGATAGTGCGAATATAGACATAGGTCTTGCCCGTACCGGTTTCCATTTCGACGGTAAAATCGCGCAGATGCCCGTCAGTAGCAACGCTCGACGGAGCGAGCGCGTTACCTTCTTGGATCACATGCAGGTTACGCTCGAGCTGGGCCGCCGAGAGCCGAAGGCCGTTGGCATGGCCCACCTGAGTAACCTGTCCCTCCAGAATGCCGGTACCCATCTCCGCAACGAAGTCAGAGTCCATAAACTCCTGGCCTCGAAACAAATCACAGACGGCGTTGACGGCCTCGACCTGGTGCTCCTGATCAGCGGAATATTTTATTTCCAAAGCCATGCGTTACACCGTCCTCAGCTGTACCTCGTAACCGGCCCGTTCCTCCACACGCCTAAACGCCTGGACGGCATTGAGCTTGAGCGTATCGGTAAGGATCGAGTCGCGCATGAGCACACGGCGCGGCTCCATGTCGGCAATAGCATCGAGCGCTTCCATGGTAAGGCCGTCCGCCAGACAGCACACAAGCTCGCCACAAGCGACAGAATATACGGGATAGCCGGCAACTTCCTCCTTCTCGACGGGAAGCGTGAGTTCGAGTCCCCATTTGAGCATCATCTCAAAGACGATATCCATATCGGAACGGTCGGGCTTGACCACGTCAAGGACAAGCTGCCCGGGTTGGGGCTTTTCGATGCCAGAATTATCGAGCGAAAACACGCGGAAACCGATGTCAGGCAGCTTCTTAGACTCCTCGCCAAGTTTAAGCTGAACGTTGGCATCTTCAATCTCGGCCTTGATCTTATCGCCTGCACGACGGATGCGCTCTTCACCGATATCGCAAAGGGTGGCATAGCCGTCCTTGAAGGCATCGCGGCTTGAGCAATTTGGTTCAGGAAGCTGAACCATGATGTACTTACGATTACCGCCATCTTTAGTATTTAAATTCATAGCTGCATGTGCAGTAGTCGCAGAACCCGAGAAAAAGTCAACAACGATGCAATCTTGGGTCGTATACAGTTCAAGACATCTTTCTAGCAGCTTAACCGGCTTTGGGTAGTCAAAGTATTTCTTACCGTCAAACATCTTTGCTAGTTTTTGAGTGGCGGCCTGAGAATGATCGACTTCCTCGTATTTCCAAATCGTCATCGGAGTAACGCCGGTCTTGCGCAATTCAGAGAGAAAGCGTTTCATAGCGGGAACGTTATCCCCTTTTGGACCAAACCATATTCGATTGTCCTGGAGCCTTTCCCGAAACGCAGTTCGGGAAAGCCTCCAGCTGCGCCCAGCTGGAGGCTTTACAAGACGCCCAGAGGGCGTCTTAATCTCGTAAATGTTCTCTTCAACTGCGGGGCCAACTGACAAATCGCTCGCTTTCCAAACACCCCGCGGATCGTTGTCTGGGTTTGCATATCGATTATTCGCTTCATCGCTTCTTGCGATACCGTTGCAAATCGCAATTTCTACGTTCTTTGCATAGCAAAGAACGTAGTCATGAGACGGAGAAAAATGCTTCATTAAATTGATAGGAGAATAAGCTCTTTCCCATACAACCTGAGCTAGGAAATTAGTCTCCCCGAATACCTCATCGCAAATGATGCGTAAATTGCGGTCCTCATTGTCATCGATGCTAATAAAGATGACACCATCTTCGGTTAGAAGTTCACGGGCGAGTCTCAGCCGGGGATACATCATCGAGCACCAGTCGCTGTGGTAGCGACCGCTCGTATCGGCGTTGGACTGGTTGGCCAACCCTGCCTGCTTCTTGTAGTTTTCGATCGTGTCGCCGAACTTGTCTTTGTAGACGAAATCCTTACCAGTGTTATAGGGTGGATCGATATAGATCATCTTGACCTTGCCGTGATAGCCGCTCTGCAGCAGTTTCAGCACCTCAAGATTATCGCCTTCGATATAGATGTTGTCAGAGTCAAAGCTGCCGTCCTCGCCATCGCGGCCACGGCTCTTCTCAACGCAAGGGCGCAACGTGGCAGTGCTCGGCGTTTGCGACTGACGAATGGCGTCCATCTTGCCAGGCCAGGTAAAGGCGTAGCGCTCCTGGCCCTCGTCGACCTCGTCACCAAGCTCCAAGCGCAGCTTGTCAAAGTCGATACCGCTCTCAGTGAATACCTCGGGCATCAACTCCTTAAGACGCGCAAGGCGGTCTTCCACGAGGTCTTCGGACTCGAGACTCATCTTCTCGATCTTAGCCATTGCAGATCTCCTTTATCTCGTCGGTCGTCTGACCGAGCTCCTTTTCCAGCTTTTTGAGCTCCATACGCAGATGCGCAGATTCATTCAGGGTCAATTCCCGATCGCGGCGTCGTCGCTTGGTGTCCTCTACTTGGGAGGCAAGCGCATCTCTCCGCGCCACCAACCCCTCCAGACGCTCATAATCCTGTTCCGCGCACGTCGGAAAGAATCCTAGAGACGGAACCGCGCGTGAAAGTCGCACTGCCCAGGCAATGCTGCGCAGATAGACCAGAAGATTCACCTGTGGCAATTGCTCAAACGCGAGTGCATCCAAAAACGGTGCATACCGTGTGTCACCAGGATCGAATGCCCCCGTTGACTCAACGTCATCAATCACCATGGCACCCTGCTCAGCAAGGCTCTTACGCGTCGTTGCCAGCGAAATGCAAGCCTCGTCCTCGCCGCCAAACAGAATCACCGTCGGATTGGGGAAACACTTGTGGACGAGCCTTGCCACTTCGGCATAAGCCGCCCCACGAGACAGCTCGCACCGAAGGATGAGCACGCTTTGAATATCGTGTTCATCATCTTGAACGGGTGCGATGCGCGTCGTGGACTTTTGCACGGTGGCAAAGTGTGTAAGCACGGCTACACGATCAAGCACTTTCTGCTCGGTCTTTGTAAGCTGAGCTTGGCGCGTGAGTACCGTCTTGGGTATGCGTCTATCGCCCGCCAGAGCGGCATCGGGCAAACAGAACACGTCGTTCCAGTCAAAACCTCTCATCGCAACACCGCAAAACTGATCAGCGAGTAATCGTCGAAGCCAAGGCTCGTGCCCGTTCCCACTTCGCCCAGCGAGAACAGGCTCTCAATGCCCTTGTCCTGCTGCACGCCGCTAATGGTGGCAACCACTTTGTCCAAAAGCTCGGTATAAGCCCCCATACGCTCGCCGTCGCGCGTCTCACGGTTAAAGTCGCGACACAACTCCGCAATTGGCTCGGATTCACCCGCACAACAGGCGCGCATCATATCGAGTGCATGCTTGGGCTGTGTATGTTTGGTCAACACATCGCCGTCGGCCGATACGTACACCACGTAATACGGGAAGGTAGGATTCGTGTCCTTGGGGTTCGCATTCTCATCGTTTTGCGCCAAACAGAACACCACGCCCGGCGCCACGGATCCACGCAGTTCATCGGGAATGCGCGCCACCGCATGCATACCAGCCGGCGAGTTTTCTAAAAGACCCGGGTGCTCCTTTTCGTAGCGCTGCAATTCAACACGAAAATCATCAAAGGCGAAGTCAGTGATCGAGATGCCGCCTGAAATATCCTCTAGGTCCAGCACCTCGCTCTTGAGCTGCTGAAGTTGCTGGCGACGATACTTGAGGTCGTTCATCTCGCCCGTCGCTTTGGACTCCAGCACGTTCTCCTCGCCGGTGGCTGAGGCGTCGAGCAAGGCCATACGACCCTTTACGCGACTCTCGAGCTGAATGTACTCATCGAGCGCAATGTCGGGCCAAAAGTCCACCAGCTGAATTTGCGTGTTGGTGGAGCCCAAACGGTCGATACGACCAAAGCGCTGGATAATGCGCACCGGATTCCAATGAATGTCATAGTTAACGAGACAGTCGCAGTCCTGAAGATTTTGGCCCTCGGAGATGCAGTCCGTGGCAAAGACAACGTCGATTTCACCAGCGGCGAGAGACGCCTCGGGCAGCTCCTTGGAGCGCGGGCTAAAGTACGCCAGGATGTTCTCGAAGGTGGTGCGGCGCAACTTAAGCGAATAGGTGCGGTTTGCGCTGCCGGCAACCTCGGCGCACTCGAGGCCGAGTTCGTTCTTAAGACGAGGCGATAGCTGCTCAAATAGATAGTCCGCCGTGTCCCCAAACGCCGTGAATACGAGCACTTTGCGGTTGCCGGGGTTGTAGGGGTTATTGACCTTATCGACTATAAACTTGTAGAGCTCATCCAACTTAGCATCGCGCTCAGGCGTTACGGCATTGGCATAGTCGAGTAGGCGGCGCAGCACGGTAATATCAAAGTCCAGATCGCTGCCCAGACGCAAGGCATCGACATCGCGCAGGTCGACGCGCACCTTGCCACCGCGCTCGATTTCCTCGGCATCATCGTCGTCCATGCCATCCTCGATGCCCGCCGCATCATAGCTTCCCGCTCCCATGGCCGCAGGGTCATCGAGCCGCGCGCGAAGCTCCTCGCATCCCACCAGGATGCGCGAGAGCGTGATTCGGAAACTGTTAACCGAAGATTCCATTCGCTTGAGCACGTTTACGCGCATAAGGTTGGCAACAGCACCCGTACGGTGGACCTGGCTCTCAAAGTCCTTGCCCCAGGTGTCGCCGTAACGATCCTCGTACTTACGACGCTTATCGCTGCGTACATAAGAAAGCAACTGATACTGCGCAAACGTGAGCTGAGCGATCATGTCATTGAGCTCAGCGATAGGAGGAAGCTCCCCCGCCAAATCGATTGGCGTGGTAATAGAGAGGGGCTTGCGACGCTGCGGGAACGTACCCGAAGCGGCGCCATAGTACTTAGAGATATGCTTGCGGCTGCGCGCGATGGTAAGCACGTCGAGCAGCTTAAAGTAATCGGCGTTGACGGCGTTGACGAAGCTCTCGGTGGTGCGCTCGGCATCGTCGAGCTTGCTCCACTCGTTGAAGCGCGCTTGTGCTGTACGGCACACCTGAGTAATCGACTCAATACCATCAGTATCCGCCAGATACGCATCATCGCCCTCGGTGATGAGCTCAATCTGGTTGCGCAGATCCAGCAGGCGATTGTTCACAGGCGTAGCCGAGAGCATCAGCACCTTGGTGCGCCGTCCACTCTTAATCACATCCTCAATGAGGCGTGTGTAACGGTCCTTTTTCTCGGAATCCGTGCTCTTGTTACGGAAGTTATGGCTCTCATCGATCACCAGCAGGTCATAGTGGCCCCAGCGTAGGTGCTCCAGGTCGACATCGCCGCTCATGCCCGCATAACGGGACAGATCGGTGTGATTGAGTACGGTGTAGTTAAGACGATCGTCCGCCAACGGGTTGCGGTCATCGTTATCTTGCGTCCACAGCGTCCAGTTATCGCGCAAGCGTTTAGGTGCCAGTACCAGAATGCGGTCATTGCGTTCCTGGTAGTACTTAATAACGGCGAGTGCCTCATAGGTCTTACCCAAACCAACGCTGTCCGCAATGATGCAGCCCTTGTACTTCTCGAGCTTTCGGATGGCGCCCACCACGGCGTCCTTTTGGAAGTCGTAGAGCTTGTTCCAGACAACGGACTCCTCAAACTTAAGGCCGGGCCTCAAATCGTTATCTTCGTCGGAAAGGTAATCGCGGAACAAGTGGTAAAGCGTAAGGAAATAAACGAACTCGGGCGGATTCTCACGATAGAGCGTGCCTACCTGCGCCGCCACCTCATCGGTAACATCGGCGACCATCGCAGGCTTATCCCAGACGGACTCAAACATCGCCTTTAGGCCGGCAGTTTCCGTCGCGCCCTCGTAGTGGCTTACGCCCATTACGGTGTTGGGGCGGCGCTCGTAACCAAGTCCTTCCTGGGTAAAGTCAGCGGCGGCACCCATGAAAGCATGGTCGTCGCCATTGGGGTTCTCGACTATATAGGTGCCTCCGGGCTGAATTGCCCCGTTCATCTTGGCAGATTGAAACTCGCACTTAGCGCGCACCCATTCGGCGCACTCACGGGCAATGGCGCGTTGATTGAGATTGTTGCGCAGCGTGAGCTCGAGACCCAAGCCGCCCACGCCACGCTCGCGCGAGCATTGCGATATGGCAAACTGGCGTGGATCCTTATCGGTGGCCATGCGCTTAACGAACGTAGGTTCGCTAAAGAGAAAACGCACTGAGTCAAGCTTCTCCAGCTCTTCTTTGAGCTCAGAGAAAGCAAAGACCGTAAAGTAACTGCTGATGATTGAAAGCTTGGCTCCCTCATCGATGGATTTAGCGAGTGCGTCTCCCAGACGATTGCGTCCGACGTTATCGAGAAACTCCATCAGCACACCGTCCTTAAGACGGCGTGCCAAGCTATTTCATTATTGACCGAGAGGGAACGCCCGCTTCGGAGCGCCTCCCCCCGAAATTTATCCGCAGGCATATCCACGAAGTACACTCCAGGTTTAATTGCTATTGGTTCAGGACGCAGGGCCCTTTGCTAAAACTTTATCCATTGTCTCCCAACTATAGAAGAGCGTCAGGACATTTTCGGCAAGCGGGTTATCTCTACGACCTCAATTATTTGTTGTGCAATTAATAGACACCGTTCATGTACTTCGTGAATGCTTCGTTATTTTGTGTACCACGCAGGTCGGGACGATGTCGACCTTGACCCTTGTTTGCTGTATTTGAACCTCACTTTATATTTTGCCTCGATGCCGAGGCGCTTTTCCTTAAACACCGGATCGTCAATGACCCATAGCGCACCGTGTTTGCTTCGCTTATCAATACAGGTGAGGCCCAGAGAGTTCAGCTCAGCAAGCAAAGCATCCCCGCAACCGTTTCCTTTATGCCATTTAAGTGCTTCTGATTGCAGCGTAAGCGCTTCTGATTGCAGCGCATGTGCAATGCTAGCCCGCTTACCCTTAGGGTACAAAATCCATCCGGAAAGACCAGTGTTCGCGCCGGTGTCCCCAAAGTTGTAAACGCAACTGTAATCAAACGAAGAACAGATGTCCTTTATTGACGCCCGCATTGATAAGTCCCCAAGCACCCAAAAGACGTCCGCCTGCTCGGTTTCATAGAACCGATGCCCTGCCCGTTCGAGTGCGAGCAGAAGCATCTCCTGACGCGAATCCTCAGTTATTGTCTGTCCACGTTGTTCATCCACCTGCTCGCACTGGCCGCTTGCGTCGTCATTCTCGATCACATCCGAGCAGCCAGCCGCAACAGCAAAGTCATCCGCCTTGGCATACGCTTCCTTAGCGCCATCATCTTTCGATAGCATATCCGGCTCGCGCGGCGGCTCCTGTTCTTGAAGAGCGGCTGCGATGGCCGAATCTCGAGCAAGCGTGGACTCGAGTGTGTTCTCGTCCACTTCGTCGTCGAAATTGTCACGAACCGCCTCGAGCACTCGCTCGAGAAGTACGCTGGTGTCACGGGCAACCGTGGGGAGCTGCTGGCCTGGCTTAATGTCGTAAATAGCGAGTTCGGCTACAACTCGATCCATCGTTGCATCCCGATCGCTGTAGAATTCACTACCTCGAATACGGATGAAATCCCATCCCACACGTTCCAGAATCGTCTGTCGCTCCATGTCCGCGATAATTTGCCCCTCGGTTGAATGCCAACGATCGCCGTCGCATTCGATAGCAACGTTGTGATGGTCGCTTTGCACGACAATATCAATGCGGTAGCTTCCGACTTCCTTTTGCTGCTCATATTGATAACCGCGCTTGGAAAGCTCAGTGCACACCTGCAACTCAAAATCAGACTCGGCTTTTTCTTGCGTCTCCTCAATCTGAGTGTCAAACGTATGCGGGTCGAGCATGTACTCAATTAGCTGCCTACGCAGGTCGCCACTCTTTAAATCACGAACTGGATCAAGCGAATATACAAGCCACATCTGGTCTTTCGCGCGGCTCGCAGCAACGTTGTAGCGCTTCTTGTATGCGTCATCCGAGCCCGTCCCCATAAAGCGCAAGGGAGTCTCGGATTCGTTGCTGTCAACCATGCTTAGAATCATGACATCGCGTTCATCGCCCTGGAAACCCGCAGCGTTGCCGCAAATAATCTCATGTTTTTCAAACTCAGCGGGATCCATCTCTTTAAGCAGTTCGTTTCGAATCAAGTCAGCCTGCTCTTCTCCCAGCAAGGACAAAACGCCAAATGTCTTGTTCTCATATTCTGGCTGCTCAAGACAGGCACGGATAATCGCAACTGCGGCTTTGGCCTCTTGCTGGTTAATCTTCGCCTTGCCCGAGCGCATGCCGCTTTTGACGCGAAAGGGAACCAACGCCGGCATCAATCCACCCGCATCGGCGTCTCTCAGCGCCTTGATTTTTCCACCGTACGATAGCCCATTGCTAAAGCCGATGATATCCGGCACGCACCTAAAGTGCTCGGTAAGCATGATGGGCGAAAAGCCCTGCTGGGCAATTTCGTAAAGCGAGTATCTTGCTCGATACAGATGGGCGTTGGGAATTCCCTTTCCCTCGATATATGAAGCAGCCAATCCTTCGGCAGTGGATTCCTTTGCACCGACAGAAAGAGGGCTTACCTGTTTGTCATCACCAACAACAATTACCTTTTTTGCAAGATATGTAATAGCCAGGGCGGTCATGTCGGCCTGGCTTGCCTCGTCGATGATTACGATATCAAACAGATTGTTGGCGGGGTCAAAAGAGTCAAGCGCTTGGCCAATCGGCATAATCCATGCCGGCACAGCCCGCTGACATTTCGCCATGAGAGCACGGGCCTTCGAGCGATGCCGCGATGCATTCTTGCCCGTTCCCTTGCCAATTCGCGCGACCGTCTGCTTCCAGCCGTTCAGCGCGACCTTGAGCTCTGTATTGCTCTCAAGGTCCTTGTGAATCTTGAGCCACGCCATCATGCCTGCCAATTTTGCCGTTATGTCACGATAGCGTTTGCCCAGCTCAGAAATTTCCTTCTGGGGATTGGAAGAGTTTGCACGATCGGCATACTCAACAATTGCCTGGCACTGCTTGTATTTCCATGCTCGTTCGATATCCCGCGGAACGCTCGTAGCCCCGTGAACGCCCTCGCGCTCACGAACGGCTTGTGCCCATCCCGGAGCAATTTGCGACAACTGATTCAGTTGCTCATGTCGGCGCTTAACTGCCGCCCTTATTTCGCACAGCCACTGTAGACGATTGTACTGATCGCGGTATGTTTGCACCAAGCCGAGTTCGGGGTCAACCGCTTCGCCGAAATCCCCAGCTGGGCGAAGCTGCACGATGCAGTCGCTCAATGCGACAGCGGTCTCACAGTGCTTGGCCGAAGCGTCTTCGATTCTCTTCAAAACGTCCTCTGCCCATGCCTTAATCGCCCTTATTTTTTTGAGTGCGACACACAACTTAAGGTAATCCGTGAGATCCGTTTCCAGTGCTTGCAAGGTTTTGGCCACGACCTCCTTTTCGGAAATCATGGAAGGGCAGTCAAAGAACGCTTCATGAGAGATACCGTTTGAGTCCAATGCGTCAAACAGCTTGTCAATGCACTCGGCTTTCCACGCAAGGGCCGCCTTAATACCCTCAACATATCGAAATGCCACGTGCTCGGGCTCACTGCTATCCAACTCTGCAAAGCAGCTCACGCCAACGGTTCCCATAAGCGCATCCCATTGAATGGCGCAAGCGTGTCGCTTGTCCATAAGCTCTATGTAATCCAGGATGGCATCGCAGTCCTCGGGCGAAGCCGCCTGTGCCCCGTTGACCGCCACACCATCGGGCAAGCTCTTGACCGAAGAAAGCAACTTTCGCAGGCCCGTTTTAGCTAGGTACTCTTTGTACCCGCTTACAAGCGCGCGCAGTTGTTGATAATCGCCGTTGTCACCAAGCGCAACCTGCCTCGGAAACCACTTGCTTCGATATGACGAAGCCTGCTGTTCAAGCAACTGAACCTCATCGCAGAGACGATACCAGATCGTTTTCTCGCCCTCGCCCCTCAAGGATCTCGCAGCGACCCCTCGCTGCCACTCCTCGCTCAGAGCTCCGTGCATTACGAGGTTCTTCACCGTGCCGAATGCTTCGGACTCATCGTCCAAAACGGGAAGAACAGCCGATCCAATCTCCACCGTTCCCCCATCGTCGCATAGTTCCCAACCGTGGCGACGAATCAGCTCGTCCGCCAAAGAACTGGCTTGGTTATATTTCTCAAACTCCTGTGCATAGACGTCTGGCTTGGGGAGCAAAGCCATCCAGTCGACATCCTGTAGACAGATCGCCTCTGCCTCATCTTCTGCAGAGGCAATGCCGTTGCTTTGGTAAAGCTCCTCGACAATCGAAATATCAAGCTGCGCTAACAGCTTCACCTGGCCGGGAATAATGTCGTCCAGCTCTTCCTTATTCTTCGCAACAAATTGCGCGGCATCATGCGGAGTGAGGGTTTCATTCCCCAGATCAAACTGTTTGTTCTCGGCCTCTCGTTCAACAAAGGCGGATTTGCGCGCCTTTGCAAGATCAACCAGTATCTCTTCTCGCTGACAAGATAATTCCTGCACGGATTTATTCAGTTCACTTATCGAATGCTCGCCGAGATGGTTGACGATTGCTTCTACCGAATCACGAGCGTCCTTGCCGTTAGATGCCAGCGAAGACACACAAAGGCTTCTGAGCTCAGGAGGCATCTTGTCGGCAAGAACCGTCAAAGCCTTTGAGGTATAGCTCGTTACAAGCACCCTTTTGCCTTGTGCCAAAAAGCTTCCCATCAGGTTTGCAATCGTATGGGTTTTACCGGTACCCGGAGGGCCCTGAACGAGAACGGCGTCATCTTGCTCGATTCGCTTGGCAATCTCTAACTGCGCACGGTTGGCAGGTTTCGCCAATAGAATCTCGTCGTCTTCTCCGTTTGCCTCCGCCAAGCGCCGAGAAACCGTAGGCCCGTCCGATAAATCCTCAAGGACCGGAGTGGTTTCATCGTGCGTAAACTCGCCAAGAAGGCCGTTTAAGAACGCAGGGACGCGCTGAGTCTCATCAATCGTTTTTACAATTCTGCCGATAGCGCCCGCGGTTCCATCAGGGCGCTGCCTAAAGATTAAATAGAAACCGGGTCGAACGTCTATATCGGCTTCTTGGTCTCGCGCAGCATCAGCGCGGTCAAAATAACGAGACTTGGGCGATAGCTGATTCACGAGCAGTTTGGCTTCACGGGCAATTGCATCACGATCAAGCGGATGCACTTCTTCCTCGTCGAGCCTCTGTTCCGCCTCACTAATCTTGCTCATCGTCAGATTCTGAGACTGAGACAGCAGGTCCTTTTGAATCAACGTGTCGGAATCGACGTCTTCAACGGAAATGATTCCCTTTTCCGCATCGAGCTGAATCCTCATGTTCCGCGTAAAGACTGGGTGATCCACCCTCTTGTCTTCGGAAAGCCGAACGTTCATCGATGCGGCAACAACCTCGAGTTTATCGGGGTCGCTCTTGAGTTTTTCTTTCATTTTAAACAGGCGCTCATACACCCCAGAGGCTTCTGTCGCCTTAGTTTGGTATGTGACCCATTTGTCTCGCTCGCCACCCCATTCCTCAAGCAGTTGAGCTCTAGCGGGATCGGACATAAATAGATCTTGAGGCGCTTCTTCATTTGCCTCCGCAAGCTCCTCGGGTGGAAACTTGAACCCTATCTGGTTCTTATAGCTTTCCCATCCGCTTGCAATCCACGGCGCGATCTCATCCGGAGGCTGCGGGCACGTTTTGAACTCCGGTTTAGCGACACTCAAAATCGGACCATCGTTATTAGCGGAATCGCGAAATCGCACCTCGATCCATCCGTTATCTGTTGGCAAGCTCTCCAAATCAATGCAGTCCGAAGCGTAATCGCTTACGTTGCGAACGATCTTCATCCTAATCTTGGAGAACTCTTCCAAGTATCCAAAAAGGGCCTCTGCCTTATCTACAACCGATAAGTTATTGAGATCAGAACCCATTTGACACCATCCGCGCAGTCATCTATCTCGGCCAGCACAATATGTTACTAGCTTACGCGGAAAACCTGGCGATATTGGCATTAAATCGACAAGCGTGCGTTTGCATGCCTAGTTATCAGTAGGGCCCTCTAACTCAACGGAATGCATCGCACGCATATGAATCGCTACAATCTCATATCAATATAAAATGAGCCCCGGTGACTTGAATCAGGGGTCATTCCCGGGGCCATTGACTTATAGCTTTTTCGCATGAGGACAATTTATCAAATGGGCTTCGGTTGCGAGGACCGACAACGCCCCTACCTCCCCTCCGCCTTCAGCTTCAGCAGCAGGTCGCCCAGCTCGGGGCACTTGCTGGAAAGGCGCGTCTCGGCTCGCTCGCCCATCCCCCACCGTTGGCGGACTTCCTGGGCGCGCGGGCTCACGTGGTAGTCCCCGTCCATCACCTGCTTGAGCAGCTTGGCGGTCACGCGTGCATCGGCCAGGGCGCTGTGGGCGTGACCCGTCGACTCGTCGAACTCGATGCCAAGCCACATTGCCGCGTCACCCAACGAGACGCGCCCGTGGCTGCCCACGTCCATAATCGAGGTGTAAAACGCCTGCAGGTCGGCCCAGTCCGTAGGAAATGCGGAAAGGTCGATGTGCTTTGCCTGGCACTCGGTCAAAAGCTGTCGACGGTCCGTCCCGCTCCAGCAAACCACCTGGGCGGAGTAGCGACCGATCCAATCACCGAGCCTTTTGATCACCATGTAGAGCGGATCGGCCATCGCGGTGTCCACGGCCGATATCCCTGTGAGCTCGCGGACGGGATACGCAACGCCTTCGGTTAATTCTGTCTGCACAAACTGCGAGAACTCGCCCATAACGTTGCCGTGGTAATCGAGCTTAACGGCGCCGACCTCGATAATCTCATTGCGCAGCCCACGGCGCTGGCGCTGCTTTGGCACCGGCGCAAACTCAAAGTCCAGCACGATCTGTCGCGCAAAGTTCGTCGTATCGATAGCCGAGATACCCGGCGTCTTTTCAGCTGACACGGTCATGGCCTTTCTCCGTTGCCTGCCGCTTGCTACATAGGCGGCTACATTGCCGTAAGGATAGGCGCCCGTGCGGACATGAAAGCGCCCAGCGCGGCCACCCGGCACCCTTGCGTAAAGCCGCGCTTTGAGATGGCCACGTCGCTGTTATGAGCGAACATATATTCGTATTTATGACTGCAGTTTGATAGACTGGTTATTGTTGACGGCAGTCCCATGTGCCGGGCAGCGCCCTCCATGCGATGGGAGGTGATGCCCATGACCGATCTGATTGATTTCGTGAAGCTTCTGACCTCTTTGGTCTCGCTCCTCACGGCGCTTATCGGACTTACCGAGGCACTCAAGCAGCGTACGAAGCAAAAGAAGAGGGGTCGACGCCGTTAAGGCATTGACCCCTTGAACTAAGTAACGGCGCTGCCCAGCTATCACCCTTGGGCTGCCGTCGACTTTATTCTACCCACGGTTGCCAGGTTTAACAAATGGAATTTTCAGTAATGGAGCCTCGGAGCCCGCTCCTGCGTTCGCTCAACTCGTCGCTCTACTCCAGCCACCACTCAACATCCACGGAGCACTCAACCGAAAATGCTAAAGACCACGCGATCGGGCAAAGCCCCGTCCCCAACAACACAGGACGGACCCTCAGCTTCCTTTACGTTATAGCTAGCTATATTATGTCTTCCTATAATATAGCTAGCTATAACGTAATTCGACAATCGCGCACGCAGAAGGGGCGGCACGCCACCGCACGTGAACCGTTCCGGAAGCTCCTGACCGCTCTGGTCTCGCTCCTCACGGCGCTCATCGGACTTTCCGAGGCACTCAAGCAGTGCTCGAAGCATAAAAAGAGGGGTCAACGCGGTTAAGGCATCGACCCCCTAATCTAAGCAACGGCGCTGCCCAGCTCTTCACCACTTGGGCTGCCGTCAGCCTTATTTTACCCACGGGGCAAACCCTTTGAAGTGCGGCTTGGCGCCGCATGGCGTCGGCGGACGAGGCGATGCGTCCGCCGACGAATAGCACCGAATTGGTTACTTCTTGCTCTCGGGCAAGACCAGATCCACGGCAGCGTCCTTGGCAGCATCGATGTGCTGAGCCACGACCAGCGTCTGCGGAAGGATCAGGTTAAGGACAATGGCCATGATGGCGGTGGGGGTTACGGCATTGGAGCCGATGACGGTGGACACCCAGGTAGGCATGCCCTCGCCGGCAAGGCAACCGCTGGCCATCCAGATACCCAGGCCAAAGACGACGGAGGTGCCGACGATGGTGGTGGTGCGCTGCGTAAGGCCCTCGCGGGTGAACATGCGCACGCCGTTCATGGTGATGGTGCCAAAGACGCCAACGGTCGCGCCGCCGATGACGGGCTGCGGGATAGCGGAGAGCACGGCAGAGAGCTGCGGGAACAGGCCGGCGATGGCAAAGACGGACGCGATGATCACAAAGACCCACTTGTTGACGACCTTGTTGGAGCAGATGATGCCCACGTTCTGGCCAAGGGCGCTGGTGGGAAGACCGCCCAGCAGGCCGCCGCCGATGCGGCGGAAGGGAGCGAAGGCCTGAAGGGCCGTGTCGATTGCCGAAAGAATGAGCGCCACCTGAATGATGTCGATGCTCTTTCTCATTCTCAATAATAATTTTTTGTTATCAGACTATTTTTCAGCTGAGACAACGCATTTCCGCAGGTCAGGAAAGTGTCTGGTCAAAATAACATCTAACTTTTCTTTTGGTCGACCGCTTACCGCCAAAATCCTACCGTTCGTCTGTATTACGCAATGTACCTGCGAATATACGAGTCAATAGACACCGTGTTACCATGAGAAAAAATTGTTATGAAACCTCCGATTTCATCCAAAGGAGTTGCCCGTGAACGAGACTGTACGTCGCTTTTTGCCGATGGTCGATTTCCTGGAGCAGATACTCGGCAAAAACAGCGAAATCGTGCTGCACGATTTCTCGGATCCCGACCACGCCATCGTCGATATCCGCAACGGCATCGTGAGCGGCCGCAAGGTCGGCGGTCCCGCCACCGATCTGGCACTCAAGATCATGCACGATCCCAAGTATCGCGACCTGCCGTTTATTACGGGCTACGAGGGGCGCGGTGCCGGTGGCAAGACGTTGGAATCCGCAACGTACTTTATTCGCGAGGATAACGAGATCGTCGGCATGCTCTGCGTCAACACCGATCTTTCCACGGTACGCTCCATCAACGCCATGGCTCAGCAGCTCATGGCCTGCTTCGACGCTGCGCCAAGGCAGGCGGAGCCCGCGTCTATCGAGGTCGAAATTCTTTCGGAGTCTACACAGGAGCTCATCGACCACAGCATTTCCGAATTGCTCGAAAGCCGCGGCCAGGATGTCGCCTCGCTTGGGCAGGCCGATCGCGTGGACGTTATTCGCCACCTTAACGGCAACGGCGTATTTATGCTCAAGGGCGCTGTTGCCTGCGCTGCCACCGCGCTGGGCATCTCGGAGCCCAGCGTCTACCGCTACCTGCAAAAAGTTCGCAAGGAGGGCTAACGAGCAAAATGGAGCGCGGGCAGTCTTTTTGGGACGGGGCTATTTTAGCTACCCTCCCTCTGCCCACGATTTCGATGAGCCGCAAGTAAAATCAATCCTGCATATAGGGGTAGCTAAAATGGCCCCGTCCCAAAAAGACTGCCCTTGGTGGCTCCGCAAGCGATCCGTCACGTGACAAAAGACCCTGCAGCTCACACGCGCTGCAGGGTCTTTTTGCATGTCATGTTTAGTTGTTGCCAACGCCTTAGAGAGCGGCGACGACCTCGATCTCGACCAGACCGCCAGCCGGAAGAGCGGCAACCTGGAAAGCGCTGCGCGCGGGGAACGGGGCCTCAAACTTGGAGGAATAAATCTCGTTCACGGCGGCAAAGTCGGCGATGTCAGCCAGGTAGACCGTGGTCTTGACGACATCGGCAAACGTAGCGCCGGCAGCGGTCAGTAGGGCTTCGACGTTGGCGAGGGACTGCTTGGCCTGGGCCTCGATGCCCTCGGGCAGCTTGCCGGTCGCGGGATCGATACCCAGCTGGCCGGACAGGAACACCATGTTGCCGGTCTGGATACCGGGGGAATACGGGCCGATGGCTGCGGGCGCGTTATCGGAAGACACGACGGTCTTGCTCATGTTTTTCTCCTTACGATCAAATAGAGAGCGTGAGCGCGGCGTTCGCACCGGGAGGCACAGTTCGGTCTGAACACCGCGCTTGATTGGGATAGTAGGGGATGATTACGCCCGCTGCAAGATAATTATCAGATTGCGATAATATTTTATCGCCCAACGGTTTCCCCGAACCGCTGAACGGTTCTCCACGGGGTCAGCCAGCCCAGGCTACTGAAGACTTTGTCCTGCTTAGGCTGCGGGCATCGTCCATCGCGACGGTGCCACTATACTTTTGAATATCTGAGCATTTTGAAAGGCAGGATATGACCGCAACCGCCAGCCGAACCACCAACCGCAGGCCCGAGCTTCTGGCCCCCGCCGGAGGCCCGGAGCCCTTTGCCGCCGCGCTCGCCGCCGGGGCAGACGCCATCTACTGCGGCATGGGCAGCTTCAACGCCCGCCGCAAGGCCACCAACTTTACCGATGAGGCCTTTGAGCAGGCCTGCCGCGCCGCGCACCTGGCCGGGTCGCGCGTCTACGTCACGGTCAACATCGTCATCAAGCAGTCCGAGATGAGCGATGCACTGCAGCTCATCCATCGCTGCTCCACGCTGGGCGCCGACGCTTTTATCATCCAGGACTGGGGCCTGTTCTTTGAGGTCAAGCGCACCATGCCCGGCATCGAGACCCATATCTCGACCCAGGCGAACATCCACGATGACCGTGGAACCATCTGGTGCCGCGAGCAGGGCGCCGACCGCGTGACCCTCTCGCGCGAGCTTTCCATCGACGAGATCGCCGCCATCCACGATGCCGCGCCCGACGTTGACCTGGAGGTCTTTAGCCACGGCGCCATCTGCTTTTGCTACTCGGGCCTGTGCCTGCTCTCGAGCTTTGCCATGGCGGGCCGCTCGGCCAACCGCGGCATGTGCGCTCAGCCCTGCCGTCTGCCCTACGAGCTGATCGACGAGAACGGCCGCACGCTCTCCCCTGCCGGTCGCGAGCGCGCGCTATGCCCGCGCGACACCAACACTTCACAGCTTGTTCGCCGCCTGTATGACGCCGGCGCCGCATCGCTCAAGCTCGAGGGCCGTATGAAGGCGCCCGATTACGTGTACTCCATCGTCGATGTGTATCGTCATCAGATCGATGACATGCTGGCCGGGGCCGTCGTAGATAAGGACGAGGACGCCGCTCGCCAGCGCCAACTCAAGCGCTGCTTTAACCGCGACTTTACGCACGCCTATCAGGACGGCACCTCGGGCGACGAGATGATGAGTTACGAGCGCTCCAACAACCGCGGCCAGATTGTGGGCACGGTGCTGGGCAGCCGTCTGGCCAACCGCGACGTGCGCGGGCTCAAACCCGACGACCGTCGTCGCCGCGCCGCCATCGCCCGCATTGAGCTGTTTGAGCCCGTGGGCAAGGGCGACCTGTTGGAGCTTCGTCACGACGACGAGTTCGACCAGTTCCTGACCACCATCGCCGCCGATGATGCCGCCGCCGGCGACATCATCGAGTGCCGCGTGCCCCGCAGCATGCCCGAGGGCTGCCGCGTGCGTGTGATTCGCAGCCAGCGCGCCATTGACGCTGCCGGCGCTGCGCTCAAGCGCGACGTGCTGCGCCGCCGCGCCGTAGACGTGTCCGTCGCGGCGCGTCTGGGCGAGCCGTTTACCGTCACGCTCACCTGCTGCGACGACCCCACGCTCACCGCCACCGCCACCGGCTTTACCGTCGAGGCCGCCAAGACCCGCGCCGTCGAGGCATCCGATCTGGTGGAGCACGTGGGCCGCATGGGCTCCTCTCCCTTTGAGGCCGCGAGCTTTGACGTGGTGCTCGATGAGGGCTGTGGCATGGGCTTCTCCGCTGTGCACAAGGTGCGCGCCGCCGCTTGCAAGGCGCTCGAGGAGGCCATTCTGGCGCCTTACGAGGAGCGCGCCCACACGCTCGAGCTGCCGGCGATTGTCACCAGTGATTCCCGCCCCGCGCCCGAGCACTACCGCGATGAGCCGCAGATCTGTGCCACCGTCACCTCGCTCGAGGCCGCCGAGGCAGCGCGCGCGGAGGGAGCCGCGCGCATCTACATGACCACCGACGCGCTCGATGCGGCCGAGCTCTCCCCCGCCGATGCGTTTGAGCAGGGTATTGTTCCCGTGCTCGATGAGGTCTGCCGCGCCGTCGACCACGCGCGCGTCGACCCGTGGGTTCTTGCCGGTGCCACGGTCGCTATTGGCAACATCTCTGAGCTTGCCCTGGCCGCCCAGGTTGGTGCCACGGCCGAGATTCGCTCTTGCCTGCCCGTGCACAACACGCCTTGCATGGAGGCACTCGCCGAGCGCGGAGCCGGGGCGTTTTGGCTCTCGCCCGAGATCACGCTCGACGAGATTATCTCGCTTGGCACCTCCGCGCCCGCAGCCCTGGGCATCACCGTTTTCGGCCGCCCGCGCGTTATGACGAGCGAGCACTGCATCCTGCAGGTGGCCAATGGCTGCATCCACGATTGTGCCCACTGCCGTCTGCGCGCCCGCAAGCTGTCGCTCAAGAATATCGACGGCAAGGTCATGCCGGTGCGTACCGATATCCACGGCCGCTCGCGCCTGTACGACGCCTACCCCATCGACCTCACACCGCAGGTTCCACAGCTGCTCGACGCCGGCGTGCGCCGTCTCATGGTCGACGGAACCCTGCTCGAGGCCGATGAGATTGGCCGCGCCGTCGCACGCGTCCGTCGCGCCGTCGAGACCGCGCAGGCCGGCCGTAAGCCCGCCGCCCGCCTGCGCGGCGCCACTTCGGGCTGCATGTTTGTGGGAATTAGCTAACCGAAAGGCTTACACGTGAACGAAGAACCTCAAGTCCTCTACTGCGACGCCTGGCTCATGGCCATCGATAAGCCCGCCGGCATGATCGTCCACGGCGACGGCACCGGCGAGCGCACGCTTACCGACTATGCCAGCGACCTTTTGCTGGCGATGGGCGACGGCTTTGCCGCGACCGACATGCAGCCGCTCAACCGCTTGGACCGCGACACTACCGGCGTGGTGTTGTTCTCGCTCGACAAGCAGACGCAGCCCGCCTTTGACCAGATGGTCATCGACCACGCCTTCGAAAAGCACTATCTGGCGCTCGCCGAGGGCAAGATCGATTGGAACGAAAAACTCATCGACAAGCCCATCGCCCGCGACCGCCACGATAGCCGCAAGATGCGCGTCGGCGCCAGCGGCAAGCCGTCGCAGACGCGCGTCAAGGTGCTCAAGCGCCTTAAGAGCCGCCGAGGCCTGCCCACCCGTTCGTATATCGATGTTGAGCTGCTCACGGGCCGCAAACACCAGATCCGCGTGCACCTGGCAAGCGAACATCATCCCCTGGTTGGCGACGACCTGTACGGAACGCCGCGCCCCTGTGGCCTCATGCTCCATGCCCACAGCGTGTCCTTTACCCATCCCGTAACCGGCGAGCACATCTACATCGAAGCCCCCTGCCCCTGGGAGCCCTAAAACCTGCCAAAAAGGGACAGGTTTATTCTGGCAGGTTTTATCTGGGCAAACGTCAAGCCGCCACGATGGCTCAGCCGCGGCCCCAAAAACATCTCGATCTGTAACAGTTAGAACCCATTTTCCGGTCTATCTGTTACAGATCGAGACATTCAAATCCCCCTCAAGGGAAAATCTCGATCTGTAACAATAACTCGGCAAAATCGGTCCCAGATGTTACAGATTGAGACAAAGGGATGGCGCGGTTCGGAAGTATCTCAATCTGTAACATCTAACCCACTTTTAACGGTCCAGTTGTTACAGACTTAGACAAACCTGCGGACAACGAAAGCGACAACGCCTGTGATGGACGTTGCCGCTTTTCTATTGAGAAAACTACTCGGTTTTCGTTACGAACCACCACAATGGGGACAGGCACCTTTGTGATGGTTTTGGCCTTGGCCTGCTCCTGCTTGCTAGACCGTGATGACGTTGTCCATTGCCCGATACTTGGCGGGCACCTCGCCCGCGGTAATAATCGTTGCGTCGCGAAAATCCGCGAACTTGACAGGCGCCACCATGCCAAATTTACTGGCATCCGAGATTACAAAGCGTTTGGCCGTATGGCGCATCGAGATGCGCTTTACTTGCGCCTCCTCGATATCGGGCGCCGTGAAGCCCTGCTCGGCGGCAATGCCGTTAGAACCCCAAAAGCCACAGTTGAAGTTGTAGCGGTCTAAGGTTGCCAAGGCATCGGGGCCAACGAGTGCTTCGGTCTCGGGCTTGAGCTCGCCGCCCAGCACCACGGTACGCATGCCGCGCAAAGCGAGGTGCTGAGCATGGAGCACGGAATCGGTCACATAGGTGACATCTTCTAGGTGTGGAAGATGCTCGATGAGCTTGAGCGTCGTCGAGCCCGAGTCGATGTATACAAAGCTCTCCGGCTCCACCAGCGCCGCGGCGCGGGCGCAGATACGCTCCTTATCGTCGTTATGGAGGTCGCTGCGCTCATTGAGCGTTAGGTCGCGCGTCACGTGTGCGCGCTCAAGACTCGTCGCTCCGCCGTGGACCTTGGCGATACGGTGCGCTCGATCGAGCGTCTGCAGGTCGCGCCGAATGGTAGACGCCGTTACGCCCAGGGTATCGGCAAGCTCTTGCACAGTAACCGAGCCAGCCTGCTGGACCATTGACACGATCGCGTTGAGCCTATCCTCCGCAAGCATCGCTTACTCCTCCTCGGGGTACACGACTCCCCAGTCGGCGCGGAGCTTGGTCATAAGCTCCATAACATCAGAAGCGTAATCCAGAAGCGCGCGCTTCGAATCATCGCCGGCAACGGCCTTCTCCAGGTCGGCCATCTCGTAGCACAGGGCGTATGCCTCGGTGCCGGTGTGGACCTCCTCACGGTGCCCGTCCGCAGTCCACACGATGGTCGCGTGATCGGCGCGGGGATACTCGTTGACCTCGATATAGCACTTGTCAAAGCTGATGACCGAGCGCTTGGGCTGCTTGGAGTGAAGTGTAAGGCTCACCACGCCCAACTGCTGCTCGGCATTACGGCAGACAATGCCGCTCGCAACGTCAACGCCGGTCTCACAGGTGTTGCCGAGCGAAACGACCTCAACAGGCTGGCTTGCCATAAAGAGGCGCATGACGGACAGGGCATACACGCCAATATCGAGCATGGCACCGCCAGCAAGGTTGCGATTGTAGAAACGGTTGGTCAGGTCGCCGTATTCCTTGTAGCTGCCAAAGTTGAGCTGAGCGAGGTTCATGCGGCCAAACTCGCCGGCATCCATGCGGCGGCGCAGCTCCCGATACAAGGGCATGTGGAGCACCGTGGTGGCGTCCATAAGGACCACGTTATGCTCGTCGGCAATGGCACGTGCTTCGTCGAGCTCGGCGGAGTTGAGGGTGATGGCCTTCTCGCAGAGCACGTGCTTGCCAGCTGCCAGAGCGGCGCGCAGGTAGGTGATATGCGTGTTATGCGGCGTGGTGATATAAACGGCGTCGATGTCGGGATCGGCGTAGAGGTCCTCAACCGTCTCGTACACCTTCTCGACGCCATACTGCTCGGCAAAAGCCTGGGCCTTGGACAGCGTGCGGTTGGCGACGCCCGCAAGCTTGCGGCCGGCAAGGGCGAGAGACTGGGCCATCTGATTGGCGATAACGCCGCATCCGATCACGGCCCAACGAAGCTCGGGAGCCGTAAAGATGTCGTTAGGGAACGGCTGATCCTGGACCGAGGCAAACGCCGCCTTAGCGGCTGCTTCGGCGTCGAGCGGAGCCTGTTTGGAATCCATCATCATGTGCCTCCTGAGTTATCGGAAGTTCTTCATTTCCAACAGCCTTATATTTGCACAGATTTGCGCGAGTTAGCTTGTATTTGCGTGTTTATTTGTTTATCGGTTATTATTAAACCATAATTAGCGGATATTTGCGCGGCTATGCGCATTATCGCGCAAGACTCTGTGCGTAAATACGCATGCATCGATCGTTATGATGCAGAAAAAGGCGGAACACCAAAACCCCTAAAGAAAAGCAGGCTGTCTTACTCTGCCCCCTAGGGGCATCAGACATCAAAAGACCATCCCTAACTGCCGGCACATAGGGACTGTCCCAGGCTGCCGAAACCTGGGGGCGTTTCCCGTACGACGCTTTGTGGCAAGACTGTCCCCATCAACTAACCGTTTAAGAACGTCCCCAACGACTAGTCATTTATGTCTGTCCCCAATGAGGAGTAGCCACTCATTTAAGTCTGTCCCCAATGAGTAGGGATAGAAAAAGGCCCGGGTGCCGTGGCATCCGGGCCTTTGCTAGCAACTTAGATGTTGCGGGCAGCTTAGAACTTGTGGCCGCACTTCTTGCAGACGCGCAGCTTGTTCTTGCCGTCCTTCTCGTGACCGACGCGGGTAACCTTACCGCACTCGGGGCAAACGAGATTGACGTTGGAGGCATCGATGGGAGCCTCCTGCGAAACGATGCCGCCCTGCTGGTTGGCAGCGTTGGGCTTGACGGCCTTCTTGACGACCGAAACGCCCTCGACAACGACCTTGTTCTCGGCGGGGAGAGCACGCAGGACAACGCCCTGCTTGCCGCGATCCTTACCAGAGAGAACCTGGACCTTATCGCCCTTCTTGATATACATATATCTCCCCTAACTACAGGGTCTCGGGAGCGAGCGAGACGATCTTCATGTACTTCTTGTCACGAAGCTCGCGAGCGACGGGCCCGAAGATACGGGTGCCGACGGGCGAACCATCGTTGTTGATGACAACGCAGGCGTTATCATCAAAGCGAATGTAGGAGCCATCCTTGCGGCGGATCTCCTTAACGGTGCGAACGACGACGCAACGGACAACGTCCTTCTTCTTGACGTTGGCGCCAGGGGTAGCCTCCTGGACAGCACCGATGAACACATCGCCGATGCCTGCATAACGACGCTTGGAACCGCCAAGCACCTTGATGCAGCGAATCTTGCGAGCGCCGGAGTTGTCGGCGACGTTCAGCATGGTTTGCATCTGAATCATGGTAGATGTTCCTCCGAACTAAGAACCGAAGAGAGGTGCGCAGCCTTTATGCGGCCCGTGGTATGCAAGCCAGGCATACGCACATCTTCGGAAACGTACAAGTCGTAAGAGCGACTGCTTATTTAGCGCGCTCGACGACCTCGATGAGGCGCCAACGCTTCATCTTGGACATAGGACGGGTCTCCATAACGCGGACGGTGTCGCCCACGCCAGCCGTGCACTCCTCGTCGTGAGCGTGCAGCTTCTTGGAGCTGGTCATCATCTTGCCGTACTTGGGGTGACGCTTGCGCTCGGTGATGGTGACAACGATGGTCTTGGCACCGGAGACGGAGGTAACGACACCCGTACGGACCTTACGCGAGTTACGCGAATCAGTCATATTCTCTCCTTAGGTCCTACTCGGCGACAGCGGACTTCTCCGCTGCGATCTCGCGGGCGCGCTGCTCCGTGAGGACGCGAGCGATGTCCTTCTTCACGGTGTTGACGCGAGCGGTGTTGTCCAGCTGGCTGGTGGCCATCTGGAAACGAAGGTTAAAGAGCTCGGCGCGCATTTCCTTCAGCTTCTCAACGAGCTGAGCGTCCGAGAGCTCACGAATCTCTGCGGGCTTCATTAGTTCTCCTCCTCGGCCGTCTCTGTAGCGGCAGGCTTAGCGACGATCTTGGTCTTGATGGGGAGCTTGTGCTGCGCCAGACGCAGAGCCTCGCGAGCGACCTCCTCGGGCACGCCCTTGACCTCGAACATGATGCGGCCGGGCTTGACGACGGCCACCCACTCCTCGGGGTTACCCTTACCAGAACCCATGCGAGTCTCGGCAGGCTTCTTAGTGATGGGCTTATCGGGGAAGATCGTGATGTAGACACGACCGCCACGCTTCATGTAGCGGGTCATGGCAGTACGAGCGGCCTCGATCTGACGGTTGGTGATCCAATGGGCCTCGAGAGCCTGGATACCAAAATCGCCGAAATGCAGCTCGGTATTACCCTTGGCCTGGCCCTTCATGGAGCCACGCTGCACCTTGCGGTGAAGAATACGCTTAGGGGCAAGCACTACTGACCCCTCCTCTCGGAGTTACGACGACGAGGACGGGAAGAGCCCTCGAGTGCAGGGTTGGGAACAGGCTGGCCCGGGAGCTTCTCGCCCAGGTAGATCCAGACCTTCACGCCGCAGGCACCCATGGTGGTGCTGGCGACAGCCGTGCCGTAGTCGATCTTGGCACGGAGGGTGTGCAGAGGCACGCGACCCTCACGGTACCACTCACGACGGCCCATCTCGGCACCGCCGAGACGACCGGAGCACTGGATACGGATGCCCTTGGCGCCGGCCTTGCGGGCGGACTGGACAGCCTTGCGCATGGCGCGACGGAAGGCAACGCGGCCCTCGAGCTGCTCAGCGATAGACTGAGCAACGAGGTTGGCGTCGAGCTCGGGGCGCTTGATCTCGACAACGTCGACGGAGAGCTGGCCCTTGGAGACGCCAGCGACCTTCTCGAGCTCGGTGCGGAGGGTATCGATCTCGGCACCCTTCTTACCGATGACAACGCCGGGGCGAGCGGTGAAGATGATGACCTTCACCTTGTCGCCAGCGCGCTCGATCTCGACGCGGGAGACAGCTGCGCGGGAGAGACGCTTCTCGAGGTACTTGCGGATCTCGAGATCGTTACCGAGGGTCTTAGCGTAATCCTTCTCTGCGAACCAGCGGGAGCGCCAGTTCTCGGTGATGCCAAGACGGAAGCCGGTGGGGTAGACTTTCTGACCCATACAGCTTTACGCCTCCTTTCGAGGAGCAACGACGACGGTGATGTGGGAAGTACGCTTCAGAATGCGGGAAGCGGAACCCTTGGCGCGGGGACGGATGCGCTTAAGCGTCGGACCCTCGTCAACATAGGCAGCAGCGACAACCAGGTTGTCGGCACGCAGACCGTTATTGTTCTCGGCGTTCGCAACGGCGGAACGGAGAACCTTCTCGACATCCACGGCGACGGCGCGGTCGCAGAAGTGGAGGATGTCGAAGGCCTGAGCGACAGGCTTGCGGCGGATCAGATCGACCACCAGGCGGGCCTTGCTGGGGGAAACACGCACGTACTTAGCGACGGCGCGAACCTCGGTGGCCTCAGTTTCAATAGACTTAGTTGCCATTTACGGTTAACCCCCTATTTGGCCTTGTGGCCACGGAACGTACGAGTCGGCGCAAACTCGCCGAGCTTGTGACCAACCATGGACTCGGTAACATACACGGGCACATGCTTGCGGCCGTCGTGGACGGCGATGGTGTGACCAACCATCTCGGGGAAGATGGTGGACGCGCGGGACCAGGTCTTCACGACGTCCTTCTTGCCAGCCTCGTTCATCGCGGTGATACGCGAGAGAAGGCGAGTCTCCACGAACGGGCCCTTTTTGAGACTTCTGCTCATAAGTGCTTTCTCCTAAAACTCGGTATCCGAAATTACTTCTTACGGCGACGAATGATGTGCTGGTTCGAGACCTTCTTCTTCTTGCGCGTACGAAGGCCCTTCGTCGGCTTACCCCAGGGGGTAACGGAGGGACGACCAGAGGTGTGGTTCTTGCCCTCGCCACCGCCGTGCGGATGGTCGACAGGGTTCATGACGGTACCGCGGACGGTCGGGCGCACGTTCATGTGACGCTTACGGCCGGCCTTGCCGATGACGATGTTGGCGTGATCGGCGTTGCCGACCTCACCGACGGTGGCGCGGCAGGTAACGAGGATGCGGCGCATCTCGGAGGAAGGCATACGGACGATGGCGTACTTGCCCTCCTTACCCATCAGCTGGCAGGAGTTACCGGCGGAACGGGCGATAGCGGCGCCCTTGCCCGGCTGGAACTCGACGGCGTGGATGAGCGTACCGACGGGGATGTCGGCGAGGGGCAGAGCGTTGCCCGGCTTGATGTCGGCGTCAGAACCGGACATGACGGTCTGACCGACCTCGAGGCCCTTGGGAGCCAGGATGTAGCGCTTCTCACCGTCAGCATAGTGCAGCAGAGCGATGCGAGCGGAACGGTTCGGATCGTACTCGATCGTGGCAACCTTGGCGGGCACGCCGTCCTTGTTGCGCTTGAAGTCGATCACGCGGTAACGACGCTTCACGCCTCCGCCCTGGTGGCGGGTGGTGACGCGGCCGTTGTTGTTACGACCGGCCTTCTTGGGCAGGGGCTCGAGAAGAGACTTCTCGGGCTTGGTGCAGGTGATCTCGGAGAAGTCGGAGATCGTCTGCCAACGCCTACCAGCGGAGGTCGGCTTAAGGTGCTTTACAGCCATTACAATCCCTTTCAATAGGTATCCGTTAGCCATCGCAGACAGGGATTCGAGGTTCTGCCTCGGGTGCGATGACACCGGACGTATACACGGTTCCGGGCGTGTCCATTTTATACGCCCAAAACCTTGAGCTCTCGCCTCCCCTATTTGGGAGGCATGAGCTCACTCAACAGCAGCGAGTCTTAGGCCTGGTTGCCAAAGACCTCGATGGTGTCGCCCTCGGCCAGCGTAACGATGGCCTTCTTCCAAGAACGGGTCTTGCCGGCGACATAGCGCACGCGCTTGGTCTTGGGCTTGACCGTCAGGGTGTTCACGCGAACGACCTTGACGCCGAAGATCTCCTCGACAGCGTCCTTGATCTGATACTTGTTAGCATCCTTGGCGACCTCGAACGTGTACTTGTTCTGCTCCATGCCGGAGAAGGAACGCTCGGACACGATCGGACGGATGATGATCTCGTGGGCGGTCATTTATGCAAGCACCTCCCCGAAGTGAGCGGCGATGTCGGCGGGCATCAGCACGGCGTTGTTGTTGACGAGATCATAGGTGTTGGCCTCGTCGGCAGTGATGATGAACGTCTTGGGAATGTTGCGGAACGACAGGTAGGCGTTGACGTCCTCATCGCGAACGATGATGGTCAGACGCTTGCCCTCAAGGCCAAGAGCCTTGAGCATGGCAACGGCAGCCTTGGTGGAAGGCTTCTCGAAGCCGTAGTCGTCGACGAGCACGAGCTCGCCATCGGCCAGCTTGGCGGACAGCGCAGAGCGCATAGCCAGCTTGACCTCCTTGTTGTTCATACGCTTAGCGTAGGAACGGGGCTTGGGGGCGAAGACAACGCCACCGTGACGCCACTGGGCAGCACGGATGGAACCCTGGCGGGCACGACCGGTGCCCTTCTGACGCCAAGGCTTCTTGCCGCCACCGGAAACCTCAGAGCGGCCCTTAGCGGACTGGGTGCCCTGACGCCAAGAGGCCATCTGGCACTTGACGATGTGGTGCATAACGTGGATGTTCGGCTCGATGCCGTACACCTCAGCGGCGAGCTCGGCCTCGGCGACCTTCTTGCCCTCGCTGTTCTTTACTTCAAACTTTGCCATTTAAGTGTTCTCCTTGGTATGACGCTGGGCTAAATGGGCTGGGCCCTTAGGCCATACGGATGGCGACGAGACCATTCTTGGCACCCGGGACAGCGCCCTTGACCAAGATGAGGTTCTGCTCGGCATCGATGCGGACAACGGAAAGGTTCTTGACGGTAACGCGCTCGTTACCCATGTGGCCGGCCATCTTGACGCCCTTGAGGACGCGCGCAGGATAGGCGCACTGACCGATAGAACCGGGGTGACGCTGGAAGTGAGAACCATGCGTCATAGGACCGCGGCGCTGACCCCAGCGCTTGATGCGACCCTGGAAGCCCTTACCCTTGGAGGTACCGATGACGTCGACCTTCTCGACATCAGCGAAATCAGCGACGGTGACGACCTCGCCGACCTTGTGCTCCTCGCCGTTCTCGACGCGGACCTCACGAAGGAAGCGGACAGGCTCGACGCCGGCCTTGGCGAAGTGACCAGCCATGGGCTTGTTCACGTTCTTGGCCTTGATGTCGCCGAAACCGATCTGGACGGCGTCATAGCCGTCGGTTGCCTGAGTTTTAACCTGCGAGACAGCGCAGGGGCCAGCCTGGATGACCGTGACGGGAACGACGTTGTCGTTCTCGTCCCAAACCTGGGTCATGCCAATCTTGCGGCCGAGAATCATGCTGATCAAGATATGATCCCAACTCTCGCGTGGTCTTGGGACAATGCGTACACCACCGAGCGTACGCCCCTAGAGGACCACTACTTACACGACGTGCTCCCCAGCCTTGTATTGCGTCCGGACTACCTGACAACCCTATTAAGCAGGCATTTTGTCCAGCCAGAATACTCCCCTGGTTTCACACAGTTGTTTAGTATACACGGCTGCGGGCGTATCCATCGAGATTCATATTTCACTCACATTGTTTACGCAGGTAAAGCGCGTGGCACGTTCCCAGTGTGCGGCGGAGGGGGCGGGCCTGAGACATATTAAGGTTGCTGCTCTACAGTCCTGCTCACGACGGAGAGCACATTAAGTGCTCTCCTGTTCGTGCGGAACTCGCGACAACCTTAATATGTCTCAGGCCCGCCCCCTCCGCCGCACACTGGGAACGACACGTTGATGTCTGCTAAACCTTGCTCGCTCAGGCTAATGACTTTGTTGGGGATCCACAATTTGCTGCAAGGTGAACTTGCATTGGGGCGTATCGTCCTCTTCTCGCGCATCGTCGAAATCGAAGATCATAATGGCGCAGTTGGGGAGTTTTGCTGGGAGCTCGAAACCCTCTGGGGCTGCAGCCTTGATGAATTGGCGGCTGGCGCTGCCGTGGCTTACTGCTAGAAGGGTTTCGATGCCCTCGGCGCCCATGAGATTGGTGAGGGTGTCTACCATGCGTTCTTGCAGCGCGCGGCTTCCTTCTCCTCCAAAGGGGACCAAATCCTCGCCCGGATCCCAAACGTCGGTAGGCAATGCGTCGTGCGGTCCTTCCTCGAAGGTTCCATAGCAGCGCTCGATAATGCCTTCGCAGGGCTCGACAGCCGCATCCGGACCGAGGATCTCGCATGCGACGAGACTTGCCGTGTCCATGGCTCGGCCTAAAGGCGATGAGACCACTTTGTCGGGGACGACGCCGCGGGCTTTGAGCCATTCGGCTGCCGCTTGGACCTGTTGACGGCCCAAATCGGTAAGCGGTGAATCACAGCGACCCTGTACGAGCTTTTTTACGTTGAATTCCGTCTGGCCGTGGCGGAGCAGATACAGCCTCTTCATATTCTCCCCTTCTGTATAACGTGCTTTGCCGGCGCAGACCTACTCGTGGGTATGCCCTACGTAGTCATCGTCGATCGTAATCTTGGCAATCGACTTGGGATATTCCGATTCGACCCTCTGGGCCAACGCGTGCTTGAGCTCATCGGCCCCCATGCCCAAATCCGAGGGACGCACGCAGTCAAAGATCACGTTGGTGTGCGTAGGACCCGGCACACAGCGCAGGTCATGAATCGAAAGGCGGCTATCGATCTGTTGGGCCATGGCGTGAATGCGCAAGCGCATGCTCGCCACCTTGGGGTCATCGGTCACGATGGGATCGTAGTGAAGCGTGACAATCATGTCGTCTTCGTCCCTAAATGCCTGCTCAATGTTATCGAGCGTGTCATGACTTTCCAGCGGGCTGGCCTCGGCCGCCATCTCGGCGTGAGCGCTTGCGAACTTCCTGCCCGGGCCGTAGTCGTGAACCATTAGATCATGAACGCCCAAAACGCCAGGGTAGCTCATGATCTTGCCGCGAATATGTTCGACCAGCTTGGGATCGGGCGCCTGACCCAAAAGCGGGCTCACCGTATCCTGGATGAGTTCAAAACCGCTCCAGCCAATATAGGCGCCAACGGCAAGGCCGACCCAAGCATCAAGATTGATATGCGTCACCTGCGAAACAATTGCGCACGCTAACACGGCGCCTGTGGCAAGGACATCGTTCTTGGAATCTTGCGCGGTCGCATGCAGCGTCTCAGACTCAATACGGTCACCGAGCTTTTGGTTGAGGGCCGCCATCCACAGTTTAACAACCATCGAAAGCGCCAAGACTGCCACCAGGGCAAGCGAGAACTCGACGGGTTCGGGGTGGACGATGCGCTCAAACGAGGACTTCACCAGTTCGAGGCCGATGAGCAGCACGAGCGCCGCCACGACCAGACCCGAGAGATACTCGTAGCGGCCATGGCCGTAAGGGTGCTCGGGGTCTGCCGGCTTGCCCGCCAGCTTAAAGCCAAGCACGCTCACGATGTTTGAGCTGGCGTCGGACAGGTTGTTCATGGCGTCCGCCACAATCGAAACCGATCCCGACAGCACGCCAATTGCACCCTTCGCAGCGCATAGTGCCACATTGGCGAGAATACACACCACGCCCGTCAACGTGCCCACGCGCGCACGGTCGCCCTGCGCACGACGAACGATCCACTCGACCATCTATATCTGCCCCCAACAGTTTTACTCATACACCCGTTTGTCGAATAGCTCAGTAGTGTAGACCCTTTACCCCACCGATACAAAAAAGGCCGCAACCCTTAGGGCTGCGGCCTTACAAATCGCACTATCGAGCAAAAAGCCTAGAGCTTGATGTCGATGTCGACGCCAGCGGGAAGGTCGAGACGCATGAGCGAATCAACGGTGCCCGAGGTGGGGTCGAGAATGTCGATGAGGCGCTTGTGGGTGCGCATCTCGAACTGCTCGCGGGAGTCCTTGTCCTTGTGCGGGGAGCGGATGACCGTGTAGAGGTTGCGCTCGGTGGGCAGGGGGACAGGACCGGAAACGCGAGCGCCGGTCTTCTGAGCGGTCTCGACAATGAGCTTCGCGGACTGATCGACGACCTCGTGATCGTAGCCCTTGAGGCGAATGCGGATCTTCTGGGTAGCCAACTTAAACCTCCAAAGAGTGCGAGAGATGTTCTCGCGGATTACGTAACAGGGAGCTCGAACTTAGGCGTTCTTGCTCATGACCTCGTCCACGATGGACTTGGGCGCAGGCTCATAAGAGTCGAACTGCATCGTGTAGGATGCACGGCCCTGGGTCTGGGAGCGAAGGTCGGTAGCGTAACCGAACATCTCGCCCAGCGGCACCTTGGCACGGATGAGCTTGGTGTTCTTGCGATCCTCCATGCCCTCGATCTTGCCGCGGCGACCGGAGAGGTTGCCCATAACGTCGCCCATGTACTGCTCGGGGGTCTCGACCTCGACAGCCATGATCGGCTCGAGCAGCTGCGGATCGGACTTCTTGAGGGCGTCCTTGATAGCCATGGAACCGGCGATCTTGAAGGCGGCCTCGGAGGAGTCGACCTCGTGGTAAGAACCGTCGAACAGGGTGACCTTAACGTCGAGGACCGGGAAGCCGGCGATAACACCGGTGTTCAGGGCCTCCTGGATGCCCTTGTCGATGGACGGGATGTACTCCTTGGGCACGACGCCGCCGACGATAGCGTTGACGAACTCGTAGCCGAAGCCCTCCTCCATCTTCTCGAGCTTGATGACGGCGTGGCCGTACTGACCGCGACCGCCGGACTGACGGACGAACTTGCCCTCAGCCCTCTCGACGTCGTGACCAGCGGTCTCGCGGTAGGCAACCTGGGGCTTACCGACGTTAGCGTCAACCTTGAACTCACGGAGCAGACGGTCAACGATGATCTCGAGGTGCAGCTCGCCCATGCCGGCGATGATGGTCTGGCCGGTCTCGTGGTTGGTGGACACCGTGAAGGTCGGGTCCTCCTCGGCGAGCTTGGTCAGAGCCAGGGACATCTTGTCCTGCTCGGCCTTGGTCTTGGGCTCGATGGCAACGTCGATAACGGGCTTAGCGAACTCGATCTTCTCGAGGACGATCTCCTTGCCCTCGGCGCACAGGGTGTCACCGGTGGTGGAGTTCTTGAAGCCAACGCAAGCGACGATGTCGCCGGCGCAAGCGTCATCACGGTCGATACGCTCGGCGGCGTTCATCTCGAGGATGCGGCCGAGGCGCTCGCGCTGACCGTTGGAGGCGTTGACCACGTAGGAGCCGGACTCGGCGCGACCGGAATAAACGCGGACGTAGGTGAGCTTACCGACGAACGGGTCGGTCATGATCTTGAAGACCAGGCCAGAGAAGGGCTCGTCGAAGGAGGGATGACGCACGATCTCCTCGCCGGTTTCCGGATCGGTACCGGTGACGGCCTCAACGTCGAGCGGGCTGGGCAGGTAGTCGACGACAGCATCGAGCAGCTCCTGAACGCCCTTGTTCTTGTAGGCGGAGCCCACAAAGACGAGGTTGAGCTCGTTGGCCAGAACGCCCTTGCGCAGAGCAGCCTTGAGCTCCTCGACGGTGAAGTCCTCCTCCATGAGGATCTTCTCCATGAGCTCGTCGTCAAAGCTGGCAGCGGCGTCGAGGAGCTCCTCGCGCTTGGTGGCAGCGATGTCGGCGAACTCAGCCGGGATCTCGTCCATCGGCTCGGGGTAGGTCATGCCCTTCTCGTCGGCCTTGAAGTCCCATGCAGTCATGGTGACCAGGTCGATGACGCCCCAGAAGTTGTCCTCGGCGCCCATCGGGACCTGAGCGGCCACGGCGTTGGCGTCGAGACGATCCTTCATGGTCTCGATAGCGTTGAAGAAGTCAGCGCCCACGCGGTCATACTTGTTGATGAAGGCGATGCGGGGAACGTTGAAGGTAGAAGCCTGACGCCAAACGGTCTCAGACTGGGGCTGGACGCCGGCAACGGCGTCGAAGACGGCGACAGCGCCATCGAGGACGCGCAGGCAGCGCTCGACCTCGGCGGTGAAGTCAACGTGGCCCGGGGTGTCGATGATCTGGATGCGGTAGTCCTTACCGTCCTTGTTCCAGAAGCACGTGGTAGCAGCGGAGGTAATGGTTACGCCGCGCTCCTGCTCCTGAACCATCCAGTCCATGGTGGCAGCGCCCTCATGGACCTCACCGATCTTGTGGGTCTTACCGGTGTAGTAAAGAATACGCTCGGTCGTGGTGGTCTTACCGGCATCGATGTGGGCCATGATGCCGATGTTACGGGTATCGGAAAGCTTGTGCTTAGCCTTAGCCATGTTAGTTCCTTACCTTAACTTACCAACGATAGTGAGAGAACGCGCGGTTGGCCTCGGCCATCTTGAAGACGTCCTCACGCTTCTTGACGGAAGCGCCCAGGCCGTTGGAAGCGTCCAGAATCTCGTTTGCGAGACGCTCAGCCATGGTCTTCTCCTTGCGGGCGCGGGAGAAGTTGACGATCCAGCGGATGCCCAGAGCGGTGGAACGACGGGAGTTGACCTCCATCGGGACCTGATAGGTAGCGCCACCGACACGCTTGGGCTTAACCTCGAGCGTGGGCTTGACGTTGTCCATAGCCTTCTTGAAGGTAGCGAGAGCGTCGCCACCCTCGGACTTCTCGGCAACGATCTCGAAAGCGGTGTAAACGATGCGCTCAGCGGTGGCCTTCTTGCCGTCAAGAAGGACCTTGTTGATGAGCTGAGTCACCAGGCGGTTGTTGTAAACGGCGTCAGGCTGAACCTCACGACGATTAGCTGCTGCACGACGCGGCATGTGAAATCTCCTTAAGTGTCTACCGTGCGGCGCTTAGGCGGCACACGGCGAAAGTATCAAAACGTTATCTGGCTTATTTGGCCTTGGGGCGCTTAGCACCGTACTTGGAACGGGCCTGCATACGGTTCTGGACCGGAGCAGCATCGTAGGCGCCACGGATGACGTGATAACGGACACCAGGGAGGTCACGAACACGACCGCCGCGGACGAGCACGATGGAGTGCTCCTGCAGGTTGTGGCCCTCACCCGGAATGTAAGCAGTAACTTCGATGCCGTTGACGAGGCGAACACGGGCAACCTTACGAAGAGCCGAGTTCGGCTTCTTGGGGCTCGTGGTGAAGACGCGGGTGCACACGCCGCGCTTCTGGGAGTTGTGCTGCAGAGCAGCGTTCTTGGACTTCTTGGGCGCGGAACGACGGCCCTGGCGAACCAGCTGGTTAATAGTAGGCAAAGCGTACTCCTTCTCGAATGATTCCAGCTTTCTGTAAAGTGCAACGGCTTGAATCGAGGGGTCAGCATCCCCCTACGAAACACGCAGTTCGATAGGATACGTGCCGTTAGCTGTGTCGTCAACAGACCACGCCGCCGGGCGTATCCTAAAATAGCCACATTTCCGCAAAGCCTACACAAAAGGAATCCCCTCCTGTGCGCGAGGGCGGATTTCCGGTCCGGGCGGCCCTGGGGTTAAGTTTGCTGCTCTACAGTCCTGGCTCGCACGGAGGCCACATTAAGTAGCCTCCGGCTCGTGCGGAACTCGCGACAAACTTAACCCCTGGGCCGCCCGTCCCGGGAATCCTACGTACTCGTCAGGGCAACGTTCCTCAACAAAAAAGACCCGCTTCCCTGTTGGGGAGCGGGTCTTTGGAAGGGCGGTTAACGTACTGGGAAATTACTCCCCGTCGTTGTCCTTGGCCTCTTCGGCGTCGTCGGTGTCCACGAGCTGGTTGAGCAGCTCGTCGAGGGAAGCCATGTCCTCGTTGATGGCACCGTTGGCGGAAGCCTTCTTGTCGTCGATCGGGGCGCCCAGGAGCTCCTCGTCGGCATCGGCGTGATGCGTCGGAGCGGAGGTGCCCAGCAGGATGTCGTCCGGACCGTCGGGGCTAAAGACCATCTGCAGCAGCTGCGAGAGGTCTTCCTCGTCGGCAACGTCGTCGTTGTTCTCGAGGATGTAGAGCAGGTCGTGGGCCTCGAGGCCGTCGCGGAGCTCCTCGATCGCCTTGGCACCGATGCCATCGATGCGCAGCAGATCCTCCTCGGACTTGCCAACCAGGTCGCCGACCGTCTCGATGCCGACCTCGCTGAACTTGTTGGTCCAGCGCTGCGACACGCCCAGGTCGTCGAACAGGTACAGGCGAGCCTTCTCGGCGGAGATGGTGTGGCCGTTGCGGGTGAACGAACCGTCGGCACCGCCAAACTCGTCGTAGCCGGCCCAGTCGAGCTGCTGTGGGAGCCGCTCGTCCAGGTCCTTGAGCTCCACGGGAGCCCACTCGGGCAGTGACTTGGCGTTGGGCGAAGCCGGACCATCGATGTCCACGTAGCCGTCGGCCGTGCGATACGTCAGCTTGGCGTTAGCGTACGGCTTGAGGCCGGTACCAGCCGGGATCTTCTTACCGACGATGACGTTGGACTTAAGGTCGAGCAGGTGGTCGACCTTGCCCTCAATAGCGGCCTCGGTAAGGACGCCGGCGGTACGGATGAACGAAGCGCTCGACAGCCAGGAGTCGATGTTGGACGCAACCTTGAGCGTACCCAAGATGACGGGCTCAGCCACAGGAGCCTGACCGCCCAGACGGGCAACGCGCTCGACCTCGTCGGCGAACTCGTAGCGGTCGACGTACTGACCAAGCAGGTACTTGGAGTCGCCGGGGTTGGTGATCTGAACGCGACGCAGCATCTGACGTGCGAGCACCTCGATGTGCTTGTCGTTCAGGTCGACGCCCTGGCTGGTGTAGACGTCCTTGACGCTCTCGACGAAGGTGTGCATCGTCGACTCGATGTCGGTCAGCTTGCGCAGGTTGCGGAAGTTGACGAAGCCCTTGGTGATCTGGTCGCCGGCGCGAACCTCGCAGCCGTCCTCGATCTCGGGCATAAAGCGCACCGAAGCGGGGACGCGACGCTCGTCGAGGACACGGGTGTGATCCTCGGAGTCGGTGAGCGTCAGCACGTACTCGGACTTCTCGGGCTTAATCGAGAGGTGGCCGGAGTACGGAGCCAGCTCGGCCTCGCGACCCAGGATCTTCTCGTTGACGTTGCCGACGATATCGAACATACGGCTGACCGTAGGCAGACCCTGCGTAATATCGTCGACGCCAGCGACGCCGCCGGAGTGAATGGTACGCATCGTAAGCTGCGTACCGGGCTCGCCGATGGACTGGGCGGCAATAATGCCGACTGCGGTACCGATGGCGACCGGACGACGGGTGGAAAGATCCCAGCCGTAGCACTTCTGGCACACGCCGTACTTGGAGCGGCAGGTGAGCAGCGCGCGAAGCTTGACCTTCTTAAGGCCCGCATCGACCATCTTTTGGATGTCGGCGACCTTCTCGATATAGCCGTCCTGCTCAAAGAGCACGGTGCCATCGGGAGCCACGACGTCCTCAATAAAGCAACGGCCGACAAGATCGGTGTTGAGGTCGGTGGTGCCGGGAATGATGAGGTTGTAGGTGACGCCCTCGTGCGTACCGCAGTCCTCCTCGCGGACGATGACGTCCTGGGCCACGTCGACCAGACGACGGGTCAGGTAGCCAGAGTCCGAGGTGTGGGATGCGGTATCGACCAGGCCCTTACGGGCGCCGTAGGTCGAAATGAAGTACTCGAGCGGCAGCAGGCCCTCGCGGAAGTTCGCCTTAATGGGAAGGTCGATCGTCTCGCCGGACATATCTGCCATCAGGCCACGCATGCCGCCGAGCTGACGCAGCTGGGTCTTAGAACCACGGGCGCCGGAGTCGGCCATCATGTACAGCGGGTTCTCCTCGTCGAACATGTCGAGCATGAGCGCTGCGACCTTGTCGGTACAAGCGGTCCACTCGTTAACGACTTCGATGTGGCGCTCCGTCTCGTTGATGAAGCCCTCCTCGAAGTACTCGTTGATCTGGTCGACGTTGGCCTGGGCGCGGTCGAGCAGCTCCTGCTTCTCGGCAGGGATGAGAGCGTCCCACACCGAGATGGTGAGGCCGGCGCGGGTAGCGTAGTGGAAGCCGGAGTACTTGATAGAGTCGAGGATCGGGCCGACCTTGGCCTCGGGGTAACGATCGCAGCAGTCGGCAACCAGCTTGGCCACATCGCCCTTGACCATCTTGTAGTTCATAAACTCGTAGTCTTCGGGCAGGCACTGGCGGTTGAAGATGATGCGGCCGATAGAAGTCTCGAAACGTGCGGTCTTGTTACCGGTGACATCGTAGTCGACGAACTCGTTCTTGCCGTTCTTGACGCGGAAGATACGGGTGCCGTCCTCGTTGATGACGTTGGCGTTCTCGGCGGACACACGGACCTGAATCTTGGCCTGCATGTCGACCTCGGAGCGGCAGTCATAGGCGTGCAGCGCGTCGTCGAAGCTCGAGAACACGTGGTTCTCGCCCGGCAGACCGTCGCGGACCTGGGTCAGGTAGTACACACCAATGATCATGTCCTGCGAGGGGATGTTGACCGGCTTGCCGGATGCCGGCGAGCGCAGGTTGTTCGCAGAGAGCATGAGCACGCGGGCCTCGGCCTGAGCCTGGCTGGACAGCGGCACGTGGACAGACATCTGGTCGCCGTCGAAGTCGGCGTTGAAGGGCGCGCAGACCAGCGGGTGCAGGTGGATAGCCTTGCCCTCGACCAGCACCGGCTCAAAGGCCTGGATGGACAGACGGTGCAGGGTCGGTGCACGGTTGAGCAGCACGACACGGCCGTCGATGACCTCTTCGAGGATGTCCCACACAAAGGTGGCACCGCGGTCGATAGCGCGCTTGGCGCCCTTGATGTTCTCGACCTTGCCAAGCTCGACCAGGCGCTTCATGACGAAGGGCTTGAAGAGCTCCAGCGCCATGGTCTTGGGCAGACCGCACTGGTGCAGCAGCAGCTTGGGGTCGGTAACGATTACCGAACGTCCGGAGTAGTCGACACGCTTGCCCAGCAGGTTCTGGCGGAAACGGCCCTGCTTGCCCTTGAGGGCCTCGGCGAGCGACTTGAGCGGGCGACCACCACGGCCAGAGACCGGGCGCCCACGGCGGCCGTTGTCGAACAGGGCGTCCACGGACTCCTGGAGCATGCGCTTCTCGTTGTTCACGATGATCGCAGGGGCGTCCAGGTCGAGCAGGCGCTTGAGTCGGTTGTTACGGTTGATCACGCGACGATACAGGTCGTTGAGGTCGGACGCGGCGAAGCGGCCGCCGTCGAGCTGGACCATCGGGCGCAGATCGGGCGGAATGACCGGGATGACATCCAGAATCATGTTCGCGGGGCTGTTGCCGCCCTTCAGGAAGGCGTCAACGACCTCGAGGCGCTTGACGGCCTTCTCGCGCTTCTGCTTCTGAGAGTCCTCGTCGGCGATGATGGCCTTGAGCTTCTCGGCCTCGGAGGGGAGGTCGATGGCAGCGAGCAGGTCGCGGACGGCCTCGGCACCCATGCCACCCTTGAAGTACATGGAGTAGTAACGGGTCATCTCGCGGAACAGCGGCTCATCGGAGATGAGATCGCGCTCGGTGAGCTTCATGAAGGCGTTGAAGGCGTCCGTGCGGAGCTGCTTCTCGTCCTTGCACTCTTCCTCGATGTCGACGATGCCGGAGGCGATCTCCTCGGGGGTCAGCGGCTCCTCGTCGGAGAACTCGTCAAAGTTCTCGGGGTTGCCCTGCTCCTTGAGGGACTCGATCTGGCGGGCGCACTCGGCATCGATCTCTTCCAGATCGGCGGCGAGCTCCTCGCGCAGGTCGTCAGCGTCGGCCTCGCGAGCCTCGTAGTCGACCTCGGTGATGATGTAGCTGGCAAAGTACAGAACCTTCTCGAGGTCCTTGGACTTGATGTCGAGCATACGGCTCATCGGGAAGCTCGTGGGGCTCTTGAAGTACCAGATGTGGGACACGGGAGCGGCGAGCTCGATATGGCCCATGCGGTCGCGACGCACCTTGGCCGAGGTGACCTCGACGCCGCAGCGCTCGCAGACGATGCCCTTAAAGCGGATGCCCTTGTACTTGCCGCAGGAGCACTCCCAGTCCTTGGCGGGACCGAAGATCTTCTCGCAGAACAGGCCGTCCTTCTCGGGCTTGAGGGTACGGTAATTGATGGTCTCCGGCTTCTTGACCTCACCGTGCGACCAGGAACGGATCTGGTCGGCGGAGGCAAGGGAGATCTTTACCGAGTCAAATTCAGTAGCTTCGAAATCTGCCACAGTCAACTACTCCTTATCAGTGGTCGTGGCGGCGACAGCCTCGGGTGCCTCGGCGGTCTCGGCATCCTGGGCCTCGACGTCGGCGTCAACGCCGGCGAGCGCAGCCAGGTCATCGAGGGCAGAGGTCTCCTCGGCGGTCACGGGGGCGGAGGCGTCCTCGTCGGCATCGCGCATGGGCTCGATGTCCAGTGCGAGGGAACGGATCTCCTTGACGAGAACCTTGAAGGACTCGGGGATACCCGGAACCGGGACGTTCTCGCCCTTGACGATGGACTCGTAGGTCTTGACGCGGCCCACGGTATCGTCGGACTTGACGGTCAGGATCTCCTGCAGGACGTTGGAAGCACCGTATGCGTACAGTGCCCAAACTTCCATCTCGCCGAAGCGCTGGCCGCCGAACTGGGCCTTGCCGCCCAGCGGCTGCTGGGTAACCAGGCTGTAAGGGCCAGTCGAACGGGCGTGGATCTTGTCGTCGACCATGTGACCGAGCTTGAGGATGTAGGACGTACCCACGGTAATGGGCTCGCGGAACTCCTCGCCGGTGCGGCCGTCAAACAGGCGGGTCTTTCCGCGCTCGTCAAGCTGGGTGACAAACTCGGGGCGCATGTGATCGCCAAAGGCAGCGGTGGCCTTGTTGAGCATATTCTTGTTGGCACGACGGATGACCTCGGCGATCTCGTCCTCCTTGGCGCCGTCGAAAACGGGCGTCGCGGTAAAGAACGGACCGGGGACGTACTTGTCGGAATCGGCATCCTCGGTATCCCAACCGCAGGCAGCAGCCCAGCCAAGGTGGCACTCGAGCAGCTGGCCGACGTTCATACGCGAAGGAACGCCCAGCGGGTTGAGGATAACGTCGATCGGGGTACCGTCAGCCATGTAGGGCATGTCCTCGACCGGCAGAACGTTACAGATAACACCCTTGTTGCCGTGGCGGCCGGCAATCTTATCGCCCTGCTGGATCTTACGACGCTGGGCGACGTAGACGCGCACCTGCTCGTTGACGCCGGGGGCCAGGTCGTCGCCGTTCTCGCGGCTAAAGCGGACGACGTCGATGACGCGGCCGTAAGCGCCGTGAGGCATCTTAAGGGAAGTGTCGCGAACGTCGTGAGCCTTGGCACCGAAGATGGCGCGCAGCAGGCGCTCCTCGGCAGTCAGAGCGCTCTCGCCCTTAGGGGTAACCTTGCCGACCAGGATGTCGCCAGGGCCGACCTCAGCGCCGATGCGGATAATGCCGTCCTCATCGAGGTTGGCAAGCATGTCCTCGGAGAGGTTCGGGATCTCGCGAGTGATCTCCTCGGGGCCGAGCTTGGTATCGCGGGCGTCGATCTCGTGACGGGTGATGTTGATGGTCGTCAGCAGGTCCTCGGCCACCAGGCGCTCGGACACGACGATACCGTCCTCGTAGTTGAAGCCTTCCCACGGCATGTAGGCCACGGTGAGGTTCTGGCCCAGTGCGAGCTCGCCGTGATCGGTCGAAGGACCGTCGGCCAGAGGCTCACCCTGCTCAACGGTGTCGCCGACGCGCACGAGCGGGCGGTGGTTGATGCAGGTGGACTGGTTGGAGCGCTGGTACTTGGCCAGGTGATACTCGTCCATGCCGCCAGCATGCTTGACGACAATCTTGGAGGCGTCGGCAAAGATGACCTCGCCGGCGTTCTTGGCCAGGGTGACCTCGCCAGAGTCCAGGGCGGCGCGACGCTCCATGCCGGTACCGACATAGGGAGCGGCGGGGTGAACCAGCGGCACGGCCTGACGCTGCATGTTGGCGCCCATGAGCGTACGCTTAGCGTCGTCGTGCTCGAGGAACGGGATCAGCGTGGCTGCGACGGAGAGCATCTGGCGCGGCGAGACGTCCATGTAGTCGACGTCCTCGACGGGCACGTCGGCGGGAGCGCCGAAGGAGCCGTCGAAGTCGCGGGTACGGGCGATCACGGAATGCGGACGGACGATCTTGCCCTCGGCATCGGTCGTGATGAACTCGTTGGTCTTGGGATCGAGCGGCGTGTTGGCCGGCGCGATAACGTGCTTCTCCTCCTCGTCAGCGGTCATCCAGTCGATCTGGTCGGTGGCAACGCCGTTCTCGACGCGGCGGAACGGGGCCTCGATGAAGCCATACTCGTTGACGCGGGCGTAGAGGGCAAGCGAGCCGATCAGGCCGATGTTGGGGCCTTCGGGGGTCTCGATCGGGCACATACGGCTGTAGTGCGAGTTGTGAACGTCGCGGACGGCCGTCGGCACGTTGGTGCGGCGGCTGGAGCCCGACTTGTGGCCGGCAAGACCGCCAGGGCCGAGTGCGGACAGACGGCGCTTGTGGGTCAGACCGGTCAGAGGGTTCGCCTGGTCCATGAACTGCGAGAGCTGCGAGGAACCGAAGAACTCCTTGATGGAGGCCACGATCGGGCGGATGTTGATGAGCGACTGCGGGGTAATCTCGTCGATGTCCTGGGAGCTCATGCGCTCACGGACGACGCGCTCCATACGGCTCATGCCGATACGGAACTGGTTGGCGACGAGCTCGCCGACGGTGCGGATACGGCGGTTGCCAAAGTGGTCGATGTCGTCAACCTTGAAGCCCTGCTCGCCGGCAGCGAGGGACAGAAGGTAGCGCAGCGTAGCGACGATATCCTCGTCGGTGAGCACCGTGACCTCTTCCTCGGTAGTGAGGTTGAGCTTCTTGTTGACCTTGTAGCGACCGACGCGGGCCAGGTCGTAGCGCTGCGGGTTGAAGAGCAGGCCCTCGAGCAGGCTGCGGGAAGCATCCACGGTGGGAGGCTCGCCCGGGCGCAGGCGACGGTAGATCTCGATAAGAGCATCCTCGCGGGTAAGGGCGGTATCGCGCTCGAGGGTGCGCTTGATCACATCGGAGTTGCCGAGCAGCTCGATGATGTCGTCGTTGGTGACGGCGATGCCAAGGGCGCGCAGGAACATCGTGGCGCTCTGCTTGCGCTTACGGTCGATGGAGACCATGAGCTGGTCGCGCTTGTCAACCTCAAACTCAAGCCAGGCACCGCGGGACGGGATGATCTGAGCCTTGTAGATCTGCTTGCCCGAATCCATCTCGGAGCTGAAGTACACGCCCGGGGAACGGACGAGCTGCGAGACGACGATACGCTCGGTACCGTTGATGATGAAGGTGCCCTGATCGGTCATCATGGGGAAGTCGCCCATAAAGACGAGCTGCTCCTTGATCTCGCCGGTCTCCTTGTTAGTGAGACGGACGTCGGTCAAAAGCGGAGCCTGATAGGTCATATCCTTCTCGCGGCACTCCTCGACGGTGTGCGCGGGGTCGCCAAACTGATGCTCGCCGAAGGTAACCTCGAGAACATGGTTCTGGCTCTGGATGGGGCTGGATTCCTTAAACGCCTCACGAAGGCCCTCGTCCTTAAAACGCTCAAAGGATTCCCTTTGAACAGAGATAAGGTTGGGGAGCTCCATGGCCTCCGGGATTTTCCCGAAGCTGACGCGCTTGCGCTCAGTGGCAGTGTATGCGTAGGTCACCAGGTTTTTCCTCCTTCACGGAAATGCTCGGTGGGTTGGCGAGGCATAGCTTCGCCAGTTATCGCAACCTAATAGTTTATCAGGTACCGACCGTTGGGCAAGAAAAGCCTTGACGCGATTGAGTTTTTGGAGTAGCAAAGTTTTTTGACAGAAAATGCCGAGGTAGATGTGCGTATATCGAACATATGTTCATATATTTTCTGTGAACAGAGTTACTGATGCGCGTCGCTGAATGGCGGAATGGCAGCGAAGGCTGATCGGGCGGAAATTGTGTCCCGTTTTGAGGCCTCAAACTGGGTCGTAGTTTCCGATTGAGCCCCGTTTGGGAAACTGTATCCCGTTCTGAGCCG